>JAWLGL010000079.1:0-8567 GCA_041685035.1 Clostridia bacterium | reverse complement strand
AAACAAGGAAGAAATTAGCCTTTCCGTATATGACGTATTAATCAATGACGAAGATATCCAAGGCACCGTTCAAGAAACCTGTGTAGAAGGACTAAGCCTTTGTCCTTCAAGTATCCAACTAGCAGGGGCAGAAGTAGAGCTGGTTTCCATGATTTCCAGAGAAAACCGTCTGAGCCGTGCTTTGGAAGCGGTAAGGGAGGCATATGATTTTATTATTATAGACTGTCCGCCCTCACTGGGGCTGCTTACTCTCAATTCACTTACAGCTGCGGACACCATTCTTGTGCCCATACAGTGTGAATACTATGCGCTTGAGGGGCTTGGACAGCTAATGAACACCGTGAATCTTGTTAGAAAACATCTCAATCCCAGGCTTGATGTTGAAGGCGTGGTTCTTACAATGTACGATTCAAGGACTAACCTATCTGTACAGGTTGTTGAAGAAGTCAAAAAACATTTCAGAAACAAGGTATACAGAACCGTAATTCCCAGGAATGTCCGGCTGAGCGAAGCGCCAAGCCATGGATTACCTATTATACTTTATGATGACAAGTCAAAAGGCGCAGAGTGCTATCTAGATTTGGCAGAAGAGGTAATGGAATATGCAGAGGAGTGGCGCAAAAGTTTAGAGGCATCAAGCCAATGCACATAAAAACAACCAGTCTTGGCATATGGACACAATCCGGAAGATATATAAGGAGGGAGTTATGATAAAAAGGGGTTTAGGGAAGGGCCTTGAAGCACTCATCCCTAACACAGGAACAGTTGAAAAAGAAGTACATGATTTGAAAATCAGTGATATTGAACCAAATACGGAACAGCCAAGAAAAGTATTTGAAGAAGAAGGACTCAAGAATCTTTCTGAATCAATTAAGAACCATGGAGTTGTTCAGCCCATAATTGTAACCAGAGAAAAAGGAAGATACAAGATAATTGCCGGGGAGAGAAGATGGAGAGCGGCACGGCTGGCTGGCCTGAAAACCATTCCGGCAATCCTGAAGGAGTACGTTGGAAAAGAAGCATTGGAAGTAGCGTTAATTGAGAACATTCAACGACAGGACCTCAATCCGATTGAAGAAGCCGAGGCGTTGAAGAGACTATCTGAAGAGTACAACCTCAGACAGGAGGAAATAGCCTGTTCTATCGGTAAAAGCCGGTCTGCTGTAGCCAACTCGTTAAGACTCCTTGCATTGGATCCCAGAGTCAGACACATGGTGGCATCGGGAAGGATTTCCGGAGGACATGCCCGGGCGTTAGTTGCTATCTCAAATCCTCAAGAGCAATATGATATTGCCCAGGAACTGGAAGAGAAAGGCCTGAGCGTGCGGGAAACAGAGAAATACATAGCATCGAGGATTGGAAGGAAGAAGATAAGCCGCAGCAAGAAACATAAACTGCATTACATAGAGACAGATATTTGTGAAAAGCTAAGAAACATTCTGGGAACAAAGGTCCAGTTGAACTCGGGCAGAAACAGGGGAAAGATAGTTATCGAATACTACTCAAATGAAGAACTGGACCGGATACTGGATTTGCTTTGCAATATAAAGCATTGAGCAGTTTATAAAGACAGACTCTTCCTATATGCTGGGCGGGCTGGTTTCCATATGAAAGAAGAACAATTTTGTCGGAAAGACATTTCTTAATAGATAGAATATAAAGCAAGGGGTACAAAGATAAAACCAGGAGTCCTTCGGACAAATATCTGGTTCTAAGGGAGGCGCACGATGGAGAAATTTAATGTGCTGGCAGTAGATGAGGAACAGGACAATCTGCTGCTCATAAAAAAAACACTGGGAAATGAGTATAATGTAATTACGGCTGATGATGTCAATGAAGCCATAAAGATTATGGAGAGAACGCAGATAGACTTAATAATTACCGACCAAAGAATCAGGGGTATGTCTGGATTGGAGTTCCTTAAAAAGTCCAGCGAGATATACCCGGATGCGGTTAAAATAATTCTAACCAGTTATGCCGACACAGATTTGCTTCTTAACACAATTAATAACAGCAGGGTATACAGATATATCCTGAAGCCATGGGATCCGGCAGAACTAAAAGTTACAGTCAGAAACGCGATAGAAACTTATAAACTGACTATAGAAAACAGACAGCTGTTGGAGCGGCTAAAAGAAAACTACTCAAAGACCATGATTATGCTGGCAACGGCTCTAGAAGCAAGAGATTCTTTCCTTCAGGGGCATTCTGAGAGGGTGGCATACTCATCCACTTGCATTGCCAGAAGAATGAATGTTCCCCAGAAGGATATTGACCTTCTGTATTCGGCATGCTTGCTGCACGACATAGGGCGCATAGGAGTGCCGGAGAATGTATTGAAGAAACCATCAACTCTTGATGAAGAAGACATAATGTATATAGAAGCGCATACGTCTTTGGGAGAAAGAATTTTGTCCCCGATTCCTGACTTTGTAGAGATGATACCCCTAATCAAATACCACCATGAAAGGGTAGATGGAAAGGGATATCCGGATGGTCTTGTAGGAGAAGAAATACCTCTGCTGGCCAGAATAATTGCTGTAGCCGATACCTTTGATGCCATAATTTCAGACAGGCCTCACAGGTCCGGCAGAAGCATAGAAGAGGCGCTGCGGATACTTGAAGAGGCCAAGGGGACCCAATTGGACGGTGAAATAGTAAATGTTTTTATAAATATGGTAAGAGAGAAGGACATTTCAACCGTCTGGGAGCTCGAATAGAAAATCATCAGGTTGCTAGCTATCAACAGTTAGACTTACAATCACAACGTTTACAGGTTGTGGTTTTATTTTGAGCTTTTCTCCGGAAAAAGGCAGAGGCAACAACAAGGGGGAACCATCCTGAAAAACTGTAATTTAGATATTGGCCAATTCAAAGGATTACTTGACAAACAAGTTGATTTTGATAACATATCTATATAGCTAAAATCAAATAATTCCTCAAAGCTAGGGAAGTAGAATTCATATAAAAGGCGGTAGAACATGAGCGGGATTTTAGAAGGAATTACCGAGATAGATATCTATCTGCTGGTTATAATGGCAGTATTGATTTTTATTCTGGCAACCAGTATATATAACACTATAAAGATACGTATGCTGACCAGAAAATATAACCGATTTATTTCCAGTTTTGGCGGAACCAATATTGAAAAGTCTCTGGAAAACTATGCGCATAGGGTGGAAGAGGTTGACAAGCAGGTTCTTGAGTTGGAAAATCACTGCAACCAGATTGACCGCACGTTAATTAAGTGTATTCAAAGAGTAGGCGTGGTCAGGTATAATGCCTTTGAGGATGTTGGAAGCGACCTTAGCTTTGCAATAGCTTTACTGGATTCGAATGATGATGGGATAGTACTTAACGGCATATATTCAAGAGACAGTTCTTCAACTTATGCCAAACCTATATCAAAAGGCAAGTCAAAATACACGCTGTCTGTAGAGGAGTTACAGGCATTGGATATGGCCAGGAAAAGGACTGTAAAGGAATAAACAAGCATATTATGAAAAAAGCTAAAGAGCCAGGTGAATAGAAAATGGATAAAGAGAAGAACAAAAGAAAATACTTGTGGATTTATGCTGTAGTTTTGTTTTCAAGCGCATTTGTGGTTCTGATTATTACTGCTTTCAGCCAGGTGAGATTAAACGATAATATTGAAGAATACAAAAGCAAGCTGGCTGAACATGAGAACAGTATTAACAGGTTTAATGTGAGTCTTAGTTCAGCTGCTCAGGAAAAAGAGGCCCTGAGGCAAAGAATCAGCCAGCTGGAAAAGGAGAATGATAGTCTAAAAGGGATTACAACCGACGGGGGCAGGCCATCTCTTCTGGAACAGAGACTTGAAAGAAGCAGGCAGTCTTTTGATAACCTGTTGAAAGCAGATGCTCTATATGGAGACAGAGACCTCCTTGCTTGTGCCAGAGCCCTCAGCAAGGTAAACGAAGAAGACCTGGGGAGTCGTTCGAAGGAAAGGTACCAACAGTTAAAGGATAAGGTTTTCCTTTATGCGACAAAGGAACTATACCGCAGGGGTAAGGAATACTATTCTGAAAAGGAATATTTGAAAGCAAGGGAGCATTTTGAAGAGTCAATTTCATATGACAATACCCAGTATTATGAGGAAAACTCTCTTTATTTCCTTGTGCGGATTAGTAATAATCTGAAAGAACACGAGAAAATGAAAGAGTATGCAGATACGCTGGAAAAGAAGTTTCCAAACAGTGAATATATTGAGATGATTGCGGACCTGAGTAAGCAAGAATATTAGAGAAGGGGAAATGAAGCATGTTGGATATAAAGTATATTAGGGAAAACCCGGAAAAAGTCAGAGAAGCTCTGAATAGAAAAAAAGACAAATTCGATTTGGACGGGCTTCTGGAAGCCGATTCAAGAAGAAGAGAAGCGCTGTATGAGGTTGAGCAGTTAAAGAACAGACAAAATGTTGTATCAAAAGAGATTCCTAAAATGAAAGCATCCGGGCAGGATGTAAGCAAAATAATGAAAGAGATGAAAGGCTTATCTGAAGAAATTAAAAAATACGATGAACATGTAAAAGAACTTGAGCAAAAAATAGAATATTTTATTCTAAGAATTCCAAATGTGCCGCATGAAAGCGTTCCGGATGGGGAAACTGATGCCGACAATATGGAAATACGAAAGTGGGGCCAACCCAAGCAGTTTGATTTTGAACCCAAAGCTCACTGGGAAATAGGAGAGAACCTGGATATCCTTGATTTTGAAAAAGCTGCTAAAGTTACAGGCTCTCGATTTACGTTTTTAAAAGGTCTGGGGGCAAGGCTAGAAAGAGCCTTGATTAACTTCATGCTTGATCTACATACTACTAAACACGGGTATACAGAGGTGTTTCCCCCGTTTATGGTGAATAGGGCAAGCATGACCGGAACCGGTAACCTGCCCAAATTCGAAGAAGATGTATTTAAGCTTTCCAATGTTGATTACTTTCTTATACCAACCGCCGAGGTTCCTGTCACAAACATGTACAGGGAGCAGATATTGGATGCCGCTGATTTACCTATAAAGCATGCAGCATATTCGGCGTGTTTCCGGTCAGAAGCCGGTTCTGCAGGAAGGGATACGAGGGGACTGATAAGACAGCATCAGTTTAACAAGGTAGAGCTTGTTAAGTTTGTAACACCTGAAACCTCTTATGATGAGCTTGAAAAGCTAACACGGGATGCTGAGGAAGTTCTACAGATTCTCGGCCTTCCATACAGGGTTGTGAAGATATGTATAGGAGACCTGGGATTTTCTGCGGCGATGAAGTATGATATAGAAATCTGGATGCCCAGCTATGGAAGGTATGTTGAGATTTCCTCATGCAGTAATTTTGAGGCTTTTCAGGCAAGAAGGGCGAATATAAGGTATAAAACACATCCTAAAGACAAGGCACAATTTGTTCATACGCTTAATGGCTCAGGTGTAGCTGCGGGAAGGACAACGGCAGCTATTCTGGAGAACTACCAGCAGAAGGATGGTTCGGTTGAAATACCAGAAGCAATAAGGGAATATATGGGGGGCATCAAGGTAATTGGCTAGAGAATTTTGGCATTGACATTGTAATTTTGGAATGCTATATTATTTATTGTCTCTTAAAATGAAATCTGCCTTTACAGCAGGTATCGAGCTTCGGATGGAGGGGTGTCCGAGCGGTTTAAGGAGCTGGTCTTGAAAACCAGTGACTCGAAAGAGCCGTGGGTTCGAATCCCACCCCCTCCGCCATAATAGAGATCAAAAGTCATAAATGGAGAAGTACCCAAGTAGGTTGAAGGGGACGGTTTGCTAAACCGTTAGTGCGGGCAACTGCAGCGAGGGTTCGAATCCCTCCTTCTCCGCCAAAAGTTCCGCTATAGGAGGCGGGGCTTTTTTATGTCTAATGGAGAGTTTCCAAGCCTTATTGTAGCCCGTATGTCTTAATAAGCACCAAAGTATTATTGTTCGTAATTTTATTAGCCAGTAACTGATATTAACTCTTCCCAAATGAAACAAATAAAAAACTTGATCAATAAGAAGACCTCAAGTCCTTTTACTTCTAGATTGACCAACAAAAAAGGCATCATTTATGTTATAATTCAATTAACCATAAAACTTGGATAGGGGGTTGCATTTTTGGATAATAATAGTCAGATTGAACAGGTGGCCGGTAAAATAGACCACGCTGTATTAAGCCCTTCAGACGGAGACCATGAAGTGATAAAAGCATGTTCTATTGCAAGAAAATTCAGTATTGCCTCTGTATGCGTAAAACCATGCCATGTTCAGATGGCAGTTCATGAGCTGGCCGATACAGGAATTGCAGTGTGTACTGTTGTCGGATTCCCCCATGGCGGCACAACTACCGGGATAAAGTATGCCGAAGCTATTGAAGCGATTAAATATGGTGCATCTGAAATAGATATGGTAATAAATATTGGAAAGCTAAAAGACCAGAATGAAAGTTATGTCTATACAGAAATAGAATTTCTTTCAACTTTTATTCATCAATCAAAAGGATTGCTGAAAGTAATTATTGAAACCTCGCTTCTAGATGAAAAGCAAAAAATACTGGCTTGTAAAATTGCCGAGGCCGCAGGTGCGGACTATGTTAAGACCTCTACCGGGTTTTCTTCGGGAGGAGCTACAATAGAAGATGTTAAGCTTATAAAATCCGTACTCAGTCCAAACACTAAAATAAAAGCCTCTGGAGGAATAAAGACTTTGAAGCAGGCAGTTGATTTCATTAAAGCAGGCTGTGATAGGATTGGCACAAGCCGAACCGAAGAGATGCTAAATGGTCAAAGTGAAGGAGAGTATTGAGCGTGGGAAAACCGAGAACAGCCAGGCTCAGCAGAAAAAAACTTGCCGTCAACTTATCCCTTATCGTTATAGCTTGTCTAATTATAATTATTGAAATAAATATTTTTTATAACGGATTGAATGCAGTGCCGCAGAAATCGGATGTTGTGATTGTGCTGGGCTGTTCAGTATGGGGAGACAAACCCAGTCCTACTCTGCAGGAGAGGATTGACAGGGCATTCGAGCTGTACCAAAGTGGATATGCAGATAGGATTATAGCTTCAGGCTCCAAAGGATTTGGAGAAAATATTGAGGAAGCAGTTGTAATAAAAAGGGAACTCGTTAAAATGGGTGTACCGGGAAAACACATCATAGAGGAAAAGGAATCCACCAATACGGTTGAAAATCTGACCTTCTCAAAGGCACTGATGAGGAAACACGGGTTAGAAAGCGCACTGATTGTTACTAACTACTATCATATATACAGAAGTTCAATGATTGCCCGTGATTTAAATATGACTGCCAGTTTTGGCAAGGCCCGAATGCCGCAATCAAAGGTTACGCTGGTTCTCTCCAACGTCAGAGAAATTGCATCTGTGCTTAAATATTTTATAATACAGACATTTTCTAAATTCTCCCTGATTATGTACGGTCCTTATGACTATTTTATGAATATACGGTATTTATAAAGCATAAAGATAGTATGGAAATACATACAAGGAGAGAGGTTTATGAGAAGATGTTTAGTATGTGCAGCCATGCTTTGTCTGATAATCATGATGGGATGCTCAGAGAATGAAAGGAAAGAAAATCAGGAAAATGAACTGACGAAAGAGAAGGAAGGGCAAACAGCCAGCAGGGGGGAAACAACAAGCCTGGAGAATGAAAAGGTTGACATAATTTTATACTTCTCAAACAGACAGACCGGGAAAATGACTGCAGAGAAAAGACAGGTTGGAAGAGCCGCAGTATTGGAAAGTGCAGAAAAGACAATAATTAATGAACTGATTAGAGGTCCATCTGAAGAAACCAATACCGGAATCATACCGGAAGGAACAAAGCTTTTGTCGGTTAAGAAAGATAATCGCACGGTTATTGTAGATTTTTCGAAGGAGTTCGAAAACAATCACCCGGGAGGTTCAACAGCTGAAATGCTCACCATTTATTCAATAGTCAACTCGCTGACCGAATTAAAGGAAGTAGAGAGGGTGCAGTTCCTGATTGAAGGGGAAAAGAAAGCTCAATATAAAGGGCACTACCGGTTTGATGCGCCTTTTGAGAGGAATATATCGCTGGTTGAGGCTGATAAAAACAACTGAGCGCATGGTACAAGGAGTTTTGAAGCAGGTATGCCACCTGCTTTTTATTATTTAGGATTATTTTACCCGATGACTACCGCCACTAAAATTCCAGCTTCAATATTTTAGATAAGTGGCGCTACGTCCCTGGATAACGGCTTCTAAGATTCAGGCGTAGAAAAACACTCCACCTGAATCCAAGAATCCTGTTTACCCGATGACTACCGCCGCTAAGACTCCAGCTTCTTCAAGTGGGAGCATCAAAGATGGACACTATCGCTAAGATTTCTTTGAAATCAAGCGACTAGTAGTCTAAGCGGCGCTACGTCCCTGGATAACGGCTTCTAAGGTTCAGGCGTAGAAAAACACTCCACCTGAATCTGAGCTATTTGCGATGTTCTAAACCCTTAATATACAGGGGGTTAGGAATAGGCTAAAAATATTTTCTCCCAGAAAACTGCATCGCATTACCAGTGTCAT
>JAWLGL010000078.1:0-8791 GCA_041685035.1 Clostridia bacterium | reverse complement strand
GACCAACGAATTCGTGAAGGACATCACGTTCGAGGAGTGACGGGCGGTGCGCTGCAGCTGGTCATACTGGATGAACCTATAAACGGCCTGGATATTGAAGGTATGGTAGAAATGCGTGGAATAATCAAAAAGCTGGCAGAGCAAGAAAAATCCACGTTTTTTATTTCAAGCCACCTCGTACATGATATGGAGCTTACCTGCAACAGGGTTGCAGTGATATATGAAGGAAGGATTGTTAAAGTAGAGGATGTAAGCAAGATACTTGAGAATTACTCTTCACTGGAGAACTTTTTCATAAGCGAGGTGGACAAAGATGAATAGTTTCGCAGCTGCACTGCAGAACGAGTTCGAAAAGATATACAGAAAGAAGAAGACTATAGTAATCATAATACTTGCCATACTTACAGCAGTAATCGGGCAGCTAATGGTTTCAACCTTTCAGAGTGGTTTGGGTGTAAGAGCAACCGACAGTATCTCTTTTGCAAGGCTGGTGCTGGAGTTTTTTGTGAATACCATAATGCCTCTCTTTACAGCAATGATTATCATAGATTCCTTTTCAGGAGAATTTGCAAAGAATACTATGAAGGTTACCCTGCTCAGACCGGTTTCGAGGTTTAAACTCTATACGGCCAAGATAACTGCTGCAGGTATATTTATCGCTGTTAACCTGCTGATTGTCATGGTTGTATCCCTTGGAGCGGGGTTAATGCTCAGCCCGGCAGAGAATTTGGTGTCAGGAATCTGGGTGGTTCTTGTATCTTATGTAGTATCAATTTTACCGATGCTCATACTGGCAATAATGGTAGCATTCATGGCCAATATTTTGAAAAGCGGAACCATAGTTTTCTTTCTCTCAATAGTCCTATTTATACTATTTAAAGTACTTGCCTTAATTTTTCCCCAGTATGCTGCTCTGCTTGTCACTTCTATGCTCAACTGGTACAGCATGTGGACTGCAGGGACTATTCCTGCAGCAAAGCTCCTGAGGGAATTTCTAATGATGCTGTCGTATGGTATAATATTTTTTACGGCAGGGTTCTACATGTTTGACAAAAAAGATTTCTAACAGGGTGAAGGAATGAGTATTAGAAACCGGCTAATTGTTTCATTTGCTGCAATGATTGTTATACCACTGACAGTTACCATTGCAGCATCTTTTATAATAATCTATGTTTACAATAATTACTCCGATATCAATATCGGATACAAGAACATGGGTAAGCTGGCTGAAATCCAGTATGAAGTCTTCAAGGCTGACGGAGAGGTATTGAAGTATTCACTAGACAGTCTGCTTGATGAGGATTATCAGAGGTATGTTTCCGACGACCTAAAGAACAGCGGTACAGAAATGATAGTCAGGAAGGGGCAAAGTATTGTCTTTTCCACCGGGAATTTCAATTCCATTGATATTGAGAAGCACCTGTTCGGGCAGAAGGGCTCACTGCTCCCGAGGCCGGTTTCATTAGACGGAACGCCGTATATAGCCAGGACAATACCTGTAATTTTCTCCAATAAGCAGAAGGGCGAGGTTGTATTACTTGCAGCTGTCGGGGAGGAAGGCCTGGCGGCACATACTTATATAGTAATTCTGTTATGCGTTTTCGCAGTATCATTTATCATTACCAATGCAGTATTGACCTATCTTGTATCAAAAAGCATAGTAAAGCCTTTACACAAGCTGAAAGAGGGAGCAGAGGCAATTCAGCAGGGCAACCTCGAGTACGAAATAACCGGATGCAGCAGTGATGAGCTGGGGGAGTTATGCACTGCTTATGAGCAGATGAGGGTTAAGCTAAAGGAATCTATAAGCAACCAGATTAAATATGATGAAAACAGGAAAGAGCTTTTTTCAAATATCTCACATGACCTAAAAACGCCCATAACTGCAATAAAAGGATACGTTGAAGGTATTCTTGACGGAATAGCCGACACTCCTGAAAAGGTTGAGAGATATTTAAATACAATACATTCAAAGGCAGAACAGGTGGATTCCATGATTGACGACCTTCTGCTGTACTCGAAGCTTGACCTGAAAAAGATACCCTTTAATTTTGAGAAAACCGATATACAAGAATTTCTTAACGATTGTATTTCCGAGCTCTCCATTGAAATGGAGAAGGATGGGGTCACAGCAGAGCTTTCCAGCGAGATGGATAACCAAGTTGAAGTTCTCGCCGACAGGGAAAGGCTCAAAAGAGTTGTATTAAATATAATGGATAATGCAAAGAAATACATGGATAAGGAGAAGGGAAGAATCGATGTCATTCTGAGGGAGACAAACAAAACTGTTGTAGTTGAAATCAGGGACAATGGACCTGGGATAGATGAAAAAGATATTCCCTATATCTTTGACAGGTTCTACAGGGCTGATTCTGCGCGGAGTGAAAGAGACGGCAGTGGTCTGGGGCTGGCAATAGCGAGACAGATAATTGAGGGACATGAAGGCAGGATATGGGTGAAGAGTAGCGAAGGCCAAGGTACCGGCATATTATTTTCACTGAGGAAGGTGATATAAAAGGTGAGGGGACACACCCGCAGGAAGTATTCGTATTGAGTGTGAACAAGAAGTATTCCTTGACGGTCTGGGGAATGTCCCCTTCTGAATAAGGTGAGGGGACACACCCGCAGGAAGTATTCGTATTGAGTGTGAACAAGAAGTATTCCTTGACGGTTTGGGGAATGTCCCCTTCTGAATGGGGGACGCTCCTTGAGCGAAGCGAATGGCCGCGTCGCCAAACCTTGAGAAAGGAGGGACTGACAGTGAAAAAAATTCTGATTATTGAAGATGACGGAAGTATCGCCGAACTCCAAAGGGATTACCTTGAGATAAACGGGTATTCGGTACAAATATGTAAAAGTGGTGAACAAGGATTGAAAGAAGCCAGAACCGGAGACTTTGACCTTTTGCTGCTCGACCTTATGCTGCCCGGCTTGGACGGCTTTGAAATTCTGCGTCAGATACGCAGTGAAAAGGACCTACCCATCGTGATGGTTTCTGCCCGAAAGGAAGATGTTGATAAAATAAGGGGCTTCGGGCTGGGAGCAGATGATTACATAACCAAGCCTTTCAGCCCTGGAGAGTTGGTTGCAAGGGTGAATGCCCATATTGCAAGGTACGAAAGGCTTAAGGGAAAAGGAAAAGACAAGAGCGCCTCAATAATAATAAGAGGACTGGAAATTCAGAAGGATTCCAGGAGGGTGTATGTGAATGGCAAAGAGGTAATCATGCCCCCAAAGGAATTCGACCTGCTGCTGTTCCTGGCGCAAAACCCGAACAGGGTATTTGGCAAGGAGGAGCTGTTTGAGAGAATCTGGGGAGTTGACTCCCTTGGTGATGCCGCAACCATAACGGTACATGTTGGAAGGATACGTGAGAAGATTGAGGCAGACCCGTCGAATCCTCAGTATATTGAGACTGTATGGGGAGCTGGATACAGGTTTAAAGTATAGAAACTGCTTGCCGAGATATTAATTCATTGGAACAGCAGAAAATAGTATTTTGTTATAGAAAAACAGCTGTTTGTATTTCTTTTTTACCGTCACCCTGTAATTGCAGCTGCTGAACATTCTGATATACTGTGTATCGTATTGTATATAATCACCTTTATCAAAAAACTTCATAAATGAGTTGCTGAATCTACACTTTTCGAGGAAGCATGGTTCAAGAACAAGAACCTTCCCGTGGTATTTAAGAATTCTTTGAAACTCTCTTAAATAGAATGGCAGCTCTGTGGTCGGAATATGGTGCAGAACAGAAATAATCAGAACACAGTCAATCGATTGGTCGGGTACAGGTATGTGGCAGCCGTCCATAATATTAAAAGTGTATTCAGGGTGTTGTTTTTTTGCATAATGTACTCGCTCGGGGCTCTTATCTACTCCGAGGTAGTTGGCAGGTTCAAACATGGAGCTGAATGAACCAACACCGCACCCGAAATCCAGTATACTCTTATTATCTGAATCAAGCTCTTCTTTGATGATATTATTTAAAAACTGTCCTATAAACCAATTTGGCCGTACCAGCCGTTTATATAATTTAGGAGATAACTCCATGCTCTATCATCAGCCTTATTATTAAATCTATAAATGTGCATTTAAGCTTTCCAATTATCTTTTGTGCTGCACGAATAACTTGGTCTAATAAAGTCCAAAATAATCAATGTATCTATTCTTCTAAATTTCGATTAAGATTATTCTGAATCAAAACTAAAAAAATAAGGAAAAAATCCGGGTCATGAAGTCAATTCTGAGATTCTTTTTTATTCTATTCGGTCTGCGGCTGGGTGGAATGTTGGATATCTTCCCTTGAACCGAGGTTCTTTACCTCCCTTAGAAGCCATACTGCTGTCAGGGCAGATGCCACGAGGTCGGATGCAGGACCGGCTGCAAGAATACCATCCAGTCCAAAGAATAGGGGAAGGATTAGTACGAGGGGAATCAGTATCAGAACCTGCCTTGAGAGGGTTAGAAACATGGCCTGCTTAGGTTTCCCAACAGCCTGAAAATAGTTGGAGCCAATAACCTGAAACCCTATAATAGGCAGGAATATAAGGAAAACACGCAAGGCGTGTGCACTGAATTCAATTAACTGGGGGTCTTCGCTGTTAAACATTGAGACGAGCTGATATGGAAACGCCTGGATAATCACGAACCCTATAGTTACCACTACTGTTGCAGAGATAACGGCCAGCTTCAATGCTTCTTTTACCCTCCCGAACTTTTCTGCCCCGTAGTTATAGCCTATAATTGGCTGAGCGCCCTGGCTGAGTCCTATTACAGGCATGAGTATCAGCATTATCAAGCTGTGGATGATGCCCATGCCTGAGATTGCAATATCGCCGCCGTAAAAACGCAGGCTGTTGTTCATTACCACACCGAAAAGGCTGGAGGCCATCTGTAAGGCAAAAGGTGCCGCACCGATAGCAAGGATTCTGCCGATAATAGAGTATTGAAGTGCAAAGTTTCTGACATGGATTTTTAAAAGACTTTTCCCTCCGAGAAAGTAATAAAGCACCCAGGCTGCAGACGCCAACTGCGAAAGGACTGTAGCTAGTGCAGCACCATGCATTCCCCATTTGAAAACAAAAATAAAAATCGGGTCGAGAATCAGATTCAGAACTGCCCCTATCAACATTGTAAGCATTGCAATTTTTGGGTTGCCCTCAGCACGGATAAAGTTATTCATGCCGAACCCTATGGACATGAATACCGTGCCCATAAGAATAATCTGCATATAATCACTGGCATAGGGGAGCACGGCCGGACTTGCTCCAAACAGCCTTAACAGGGGCTCCAGAAAGACTAATCCTGTTATAGAGAGTACTAAAGATGTTAAAATCAGGAGTATAATACCATTACCCATAATTAACTCGGCAGCATCCTTTTTTTGTTCACCAAGTCTGATTGAAATCAGTGATGCTGCACCGATTGCCACAAGCATACCGAATCCCATAAGTATCAACATTAAAGGAAAGCCGATGGTAATTCCTGCAATCCCAAGGGAGCCGACTCCGTTCCCGATAAAGATTCTGTCAACTATATTGTATAATGCATTTACCAGCATGCCGATAACGGCCGGTATTGAAAACCTTAACAAGAGGTCGGAAATTTTATCTTTTCCAAGTTGTTCGGATTTGTCCATTCGGGTTCCACCTTTTAATCCAAGAGCTATATAGTATTTTGTTCTACTTTAAGTACTGCTAAACTTCAAAAACACTTGTAATATATTCGCAGTTACCATTCTTGGGTGACTGCACTTAACCAATTATAACGCTAGATAAAAATACATTCAACAGGCAAGATGAGAAAAGAAATGAGTCAGAGAACCGTCCCCTGACTCGTAAAGCCAGTCAGGTTACCGGCCCATGACTGGGCAGTGAAAATTTGGTATAATCATTAGTAAGCTTTCTATGACAGTTTAGTCTATACCTGTGAGCATTGACAGGAAGGGGTTATTCTATGTTTCCGCAAACGCATAAACTGGTTGCTTTGACTGCAAGAGAGGCACTGAAAGAGAAAACAGGAATAGAGATTCCGCTGGAACCGTTTCTTCAGGGAGCAGTTATACCTGATTCAGCACCAGGATTAAAACTGCGTGGGGACCGGCATTATGCAGTAAAGAAAGAAGCAATTTCTCAAGAGAATAATAAAACTACATCAGTTGTGCAGTGGCTGGAGAATGAATTGGTTCATCTGGATTATAGTAATAAACCGCTCAATCCGATGCAGCTGGGCATTTTGGTTCACCTTGCATCGGATTCTGTGAGCGCCGCACATAATTTCAAGGAGTATCGGCGTGGGATATCAATTTTGAGTTTGCCACGCCATGTTGCTTATGAGATTGCTCAGGATGCAAAATCACTTGTTGGGGGCAAAAGAATCTTAAATGATAATGTAAATCGTCTTATTAGTATTGATAGGCCGGATGACCTGCTCCAGCATATCTGTAAGATTCATGAATGCTATAAAAAAGAGGCTGAAGGAGCAGGATTCAGAAAGACTCTTGATATTGACATAAGAGAGGCTGTTGAAGTATCGTATCTTTTACTTCTGGAGATGTGCGAAAAGAGATTCAACCGTGAACAGTCCTTTAGTTTGGACAGAGGCTTGGAAGAAATGAAAGCGCCTTATGAAGACAAGAAGAAGTCTAGGATTCCCGAAGCATTAAAAGGAATAATATCTAAAGCTAAGGAAGTGTTTGGATTTAAGTCAAGCAACAAAGGGGAGATTACAAATTGTACAAATAATCAAGAGGAGAATTCGGAGGCAAAGGTACATAAGATAGAATCAAAAAGCAAGAACGCTCCTTTTGAATCGAAATCAAAGAGTAAGGCAGTTCCATTCCCTAGACATACATGCAGAGAGGATAGAGACCGTAATAGCAGGGATGGAAGATAGGTTTTGAAGCTGTCAGCAGGTTTGCCTGTACTTGTCCATTAGCTTCTTAAACAGTTCCGCTGAAGTTGGAGGTGTGTATGTAATGGCATTTGCGCCGGCTTCAATGGTTCTCAGTATGGTTTCTTCCGAAGGCCCTCCGGTAGCTATAATAGGAAAATCGGGGAGTTCCTTTCTTATCTTCTTGACTATCTCCGGCGTACTGGCTGCACCTGAAACATTAAAAATAGTAGCACCTGCCTTTATTCTTTCCTTAAGGTCCACATTCTCCGAGACTATGCTTACCACCACCGGAATATCTATAGTTCGTTTTAAGAGCCTGATTATATTATCCTGAACCGGAGCATTAACAACAACTCCTATTGCACCTTGAAACTCAGCATCAATAGCTAGCTTAACAATTTTCTTACCAGAGGTTGTTCCTCCTCCCACACCGCTGAACACCGGAATATCCGATGCCATTATTATTGAATGTGTTATGATTGGCTGAGGCGTGAAAGGATAAACTGCTATTACAGAGTCAGCATTGCAGTTTTTTATTATCGCAACATCGGTGCTGAAAAGAAGGGAGCGGATTTTCCTGCCGAATATCCTGATGCCGCTGACCTGGTTAATCACTTCCGGAATTCTTATTATATGGCTTCTGAGCGTACCGCTGATTTCAGGAATAAATTGTGACATGTTATCTCCTCCTGCATGAGGTATTTAAGAAGAGCAAAGTTATGAGTGCCTATACAATAATTATAATACTGGAAGAGAATACATTCAACAGGCAGGATGAGAAAAGAAGTGAGGAAGAGAACCATTTGGATTATACCTCCATATATTGTAAACCAAGGAGGTGTTTTTAATGCCGCAAATTATCTATACAGTAAAGCGCGGTGATACGTTAAGCAGTATTGCAAGGACTTATGGAACCACGGTAAGTGCCATAGTACAGGCAAATAATATACAGAATCCACAATTGATATATCCAGGGACTGTTCTTATAATACCTGTGGAAGAGACAGAGCCGGGCGGCGTTCCACCCGGAGGACTGGTATACGTTGTCCAGCCCGGGGATACACTTTACACAATTGCTTTGTTGTTCGGGGTCAGCACACGAAGCATAATAGAGCTGAATAACATCACAAACCCTTCCTTAATCTACCCTGGGACCCAGCTGCTTCTTCCTGGGAATGCTGTAAACCCGTTTCAGCCTACACCTGCCGGCATAATTGAATATATAGTGAGGCCCGGCGACACGCTTTATTTCATTGCCAGGAGATTTGGGACCACGGTCAGTGCAATAACCGCACAGAATCCGGGTATAAATCCCGCAAATCTTAGGGTAGGGCAGGTAATAAGAATTAGAGTACCTCCAAATGCTGTAGCAATCTACAGGGGTAATCCGGCAAAAAGGATGGTTGCCCTGACTTTTGATGCAACATATGGGGATAACCAAACTCCGAGACTGCTCGAAATACTTAGAAATAACGGGATAAGGGCAACATTCTTTCTTTCAGGGATATGGCCGGTGAATTTCCCGGACCTTGCAAGGTCTATAGCCGCGGAGGGTCATGAGATAGGAAATCACAGCTATACACATCCGCATATGCCTCAGCTTTCACAGCCTGAAATAAGGAATCAGATTATCAGAGCAGAGGCTGTAATCAGGAGCATAACAGGGAGAGACACATACCTGTTCAGGCCGCCGTTCGGAGAGTATGACCAGGCTATGCTCAATGTGTTGGCGCAGTTGGGCTATCTTACAATAATGTGGACCGTCGATTCGCTTGACTGGCAAAATCCCGGTGTAGATGCTATTGTAAACAGAGTAGTAAACAATGTACAAACCGGTGCAATAATACTTATGCATCAGGCTGCAGCCCAAACCCCCCTGGCCCTTCCCAGAATA
>JAWLGL010000077.1:0-8920 GCA_041685035.1 Clostridia bacterium | reverse complement strand
AAAAAGATTATTGAGTTCCTGACCATGGCAAAAGCCGAAGGAGCTGATAAAATATATAAAATACCAGATGATATGGTGAGAATCATAAAGGCAGCAAAAGACAGCGAGCTCAGGAACAGGGCAATAGCCAAATTTGTGCGCATTATGGAAGCTGTAACCTATACATTATCTAAATATAAGACAGAGAAGCAGCAGGAAATAATAAACAAACTTACCGATTATGCAAATCAAGTTTATCAAGTAGCCAACCCTGAAAACAGGGAAAGAATCCAGATACTAATAAGGAAACTAAAGAGAGCTTCCAGTGGAGGTGTAAACTTTTCCAAGGAATCTGTTACAGGGAAGGTAGAGATAAATGCAGACCAAGGAAGGCTGATTATAAATACCGAGAAACTAAAGGCAGCAATAGAGGAACTCAGGAAAACCGATACAGGAAGTGACGAAAAAAACCGAAAACTAACTGTACAATCAGCAGTAGGTCAGCCACAGAATGAAGTTCAGGCAGAAATATCAACGCAGGTATTTGACGCGCTGGAAGAAAATGATATAGATATTCTTTCGGTAGACCTGGGAAAAGCTAAAGTTGAAGTCACTCCGTATATTAAGGAAACAGCTGTAGGCAAGCAGCAGTCTGAAGAATTAAGAGTAGCTTTCAAAGCTGGGGAGTTAGGCTCCCAAGAAAAGGAAAGGGTACTTAAAAAAGCCCCTGGAGAAGCCAGGGTTTTCAGAGAAATACCTGTACTAGACCTTAATGCATCGGTGGTTGATGCACAAACCGGTTCAATTTCTCTTCTGAATCAGAACCTTGGCGAGGGAGTAAATGTCGTAGTACCTATGGATAGTATTGATATACAGCAGATGGTTGAAAAAGGAGAGAGCGATAAATTAACTGCTGTTGTATATATAGAAGATGTAAACCAGCTTGAGAACCCTAAGAATACTTTCATGCTGAACACGTGGCAGCCGGTTGGAGGAAAATATGATGCTGATTCCGGTTCCTTTAAGTTCAAGCGAAGGTGGTTCAGCATGTATACCATAATGCAGATTAACAAAAGCTTTGATGACCTGACAGAATTTCAATGGGCCAGGAGGGATATAGAGCTCATGGCATCAAAGGGAGTTGTGACAGGCAGGACTGCCAGCGAGTTTGACCCCTCTGCCAAGGTTACAAGAGCAGAGTTTGCGGCATTGATAGTCAGAACATTGGGACTGCTGGACAAAGATGCAAAGGCAAGCTTCAGTGATGTAGGAACCGGAGACTGGTATTATACTGCAGTAGCATCTGCATACCAGGCAGGAATAGTAACCGGCCGCAGCAGCAGCGTTTTCGAACCCAAAGCAGTTATAAGCAGGCAGGAGATGATGAAAATGACGGCCAATGCTATGGAGAAGACACTGGGAATGCGCCTGCCCGACAGCAGAGAAACAGGTTCGATTCTGAATGCTTTCTCAGACAGGAATGAGGTAGCGCAGTGGGCCAGAGAGTCGGCCGCATTCAGCATAAAAGAAGGAATAATAAAAGGAAAAACCACTTCAACCATAAATCCCGGTGAATATGCTACCAGGGCAGAAACGGCAGTTATTGCAAAGAGGTTATACGATTTGTTATAAAAATATTAATAAAACAACACTGAATTCTACCGGCTGCCATTATAACAGCCGGTGTTTTTATCCGATTTATGGTATAATCTGAGATAGAAAAATTTTCATGGAGATAAAAATATGGCGTGTAATCAGGAAAATAAAACTGATATTGTACTTATAAAGGGGCCTACCGGAGCAGGGAAGACACGTATGCTTCAGGAGAGATACCAAACCCTTCTTCAAGAGAGTGTGCGGAGCGACAGGATACTGGTTCTTGTAAGAAGCAGGCGCCAGTCCATACTGTGGAGAGACAATATCCACTTTCGAAGGGCATGCAATATGAGAATACAATCTTTTTTCGGATTCATCCAGAATGAAATAAAAAAATACTGGCCGCTTATAAGCTCTGAAATTGAAGGCTTTAAATCCGGAATGAGCGAGCCTGTATTTCTGACCTCGGAAGTTTCACAATTCCTGCTGACAAAGTATATTGAAGATTTCAGGGAGCAAGGAAAGCTTATGGACATAACTGCAAGTTCACAGAGGATTGCTATTGAGGGCTTGAGTAATCTGTCCAGAGCTGCTGCAGCAGGAATAAAACCAGATTCCATAGGCTTTTTGCTCAGTTCATGCCAGACAGTTACTGCGGTAAGAGAAAGAGTATTCCAGGAATTCCAGGAAGTGCTGAGTTTCTACGTAAACTCCTGCAGACAAAACGGTTACATAGATTATTTTACTGCTGTTGATATATACAATAACTGCATGCTGAAAAAAGAGTCTTACCTTGAAAGACACAAACAGGAAACAAGACATATTATTGCTGACGGAATGGAGGACGCCATACCCTGTGAGATTGACTTTCTGAGACTGGTATTGGACGACCTGGAAAGCGGGCATTTTTCTTTCTCAACCGACGACACCTTTTCCAGGAGGCAGGGAGCCTGCCCGGAATACGTTCAGAGTGTTCTTGTGCCCAAGTGTACAAAGGTCATTGAACTGCAGGGTTCTTTTACCTGCAGTAAGCCTTTATTTGATTTTTCGGATTCGCTTTGCAGATATCTTGCAGGCAAGGCCGAAACGGTAAGGCAAACTGATGAAGATTACAGCCAATCCGGTGTTATGCAAGCTCCGGATTGTGCAATGGAAGTTATCCAGACAGAGCTTAGAAGTGAAATGATAAAGTCAGTGTGTCAGAGGATTCATCAGCTGCTGAATGATGGGTTCAAGCCTGAGGATATTGTAGTACTCTGTCCGGTTGTAGACAGTGTGTTGGAATACTGCCTCAAAAGCTTTTTCAGAAATGAAAGAACTGCTGTCGTGAACATTTCGAGGACAGGCAGGTACATGGACGGAAGTTTTTCCAGAGCCCTTATAACTCTTGCCTGCCTGTGCCATCCACAGTGGGAAATGAATCCACCTGAGCATGATATCGCAAATCTTGTTGGAATGGTACTTGGACTTGACCCGGTAAGGAGCAGTCTTATAGCAAAGGAGGTAGTGAGCCTCAAGCCCTTTGCCCTGCCGGTTATTGAAAGCCTTGAGTTCAGGGATAGAATCGGATTTAAAAACTCGGACAGGTATTATTTCCTGAAGAGATGGATAGAGGAATACAGGGAACATACACCCGTTCCAATAGACAGCTTCTTCCAAAACGCATTTATAACAATCCTGCTGAATCTACCAAAAGTAGAGGAACATGTTAATTCCTGCAGACTGCTGATTGAGTCTTCCACTGCCTTTTTAAAGACTCTGGATAGTACCCTGGATGATGATTCGGGAAGAGCTTTTGTTAGGATGATTAAACAGGGCGTCAAGCCAGCCGAGACCATACAGGACCTGGAACAAAAAATTTACTCGCATGATTTAATCATTTCTACACCCCAGGCATACCTGGCCTCGTCCATGGACAGGAAGGTCCAGGTATGGATCGATATATGGTCACTGCTCTGGTACAGGAGTGATGTAGAGGAATTATCCAATCCTTATATCTTTCTGCCTAACTGGAACGCTGGAAGTAAGTGGACAGACGAGTTGAATGAGAAATACAGGCTCCAGAAATGCAGTGTGCTGGTGAAACGTCTCCTCAGAAGATGTACCGGAGTGGTTATTGCTGCCGGAAGCCTCTATAACCAGGATGGTTATGAGAATGACGGGCTTCTGGGAGAGGTTTTGGATGAGGCAGGAATTAGAGAAAATACCTTAATGATAAACCGGAGGAAGGAAGATGAGACTCAGGCCTGACCAGGAACAAGTTTGCAAATACAGGAGCGGATATATGGCCGTGCCTGCAATACCGGGCGCAGGCAAGACTTTTACACTCGCTGTCCTGGCAACGCAGTTGATAAAAGAAGAGAAGCACAAGCCCGGCAAAATTCTGGTTGTTACCTATATGAACTCTGCTGTAAGCAATTTCAAGACACGTATAGGCAGTATGCTAGAGCAAGAGGGCCTGCCGAGGAACAAGGGGTATGAGGTAATGACCCTTCACTCGCTTGCCATGAAAATCATTAGGGAAAAGCCCGGACAGGTTCTGATATCAGGCGAATTCGAAATACTGGAGGACATTTCTAAGGACAGGCTTTTGCATAAGCTGGTAAATGAATGGATATCAAGAAATTCAAAGAGGTTTTACTCGTTTGTTGACTATCGGGAAGGAGAGTCTACATGGCAGAGAAACAGGAAGACCGATGCGTGGCTCAAGAAGTTTACAAGAGTTGTCAGTGAAATGATTCCCTACTTCAAATGTAAAGGATGCTCAAGCCAGGAACTGCTGGCTCATACGGATAGTTCGAAGAATTCTCTGCTCAGGTGCGTTACTGAAATATATGCCAATTACGAGGCGGAGCTGAAAAGGAAGGGGCTACTGGACTTTGACGATATTATATGCAAGGCCATAGAGGTGCTGAAAGTTGATGAAGACCTCAGGGAGAAGGTACAGAAGAGATATACCTATGTATTTGAGGATGAAGCCCAGGATTCAAGCAGTCTTCAGGAAGAAATGCTTTTAATGATATCTGGGGGAAACAAAAACCTCGTGAGGGTTGGAGACAGCAACCAGAGCATTATGTCTTCATTTACAGTTTCAGACCCCAAGCTTTTTAAGCAGTACTGCGCAAGGGATGATGTTCAGAAAAAGAAGATAGAATGCGCGAGCAGAAGCACAAAAGAAATAATTAATATGGCAAATTTCCTTGTTGAATGGTCCCAGGAGCTTCATCCCACCCCCGAGTGCAGAAGCAGTCTTGAGAACCAGAGAATAAGGGAAGTAGAGAAGGATGACCTCTTTCCCAACCCTGTTACCGACTCATATACCATCGGTGCGAGGGTTTATGATACAAGAGAAGAAGAAATAAGGGATATATCAAAAAGGGCTGACAGATACGCCAGGGACAACTCTGATAAAACCATAGCTATACTTGTGCCCACAAATTATGTCATAGACGAATTTAAGGAACAGCTTGACCTTTTAGGTGCAAGGTACAGGGAGGTGACCAGCTTTCCTGCTGAGAGGGCAAGAGCAGCATTAATTATAGGTACAGTGCTGGATTTTACGGCGACACCGTATGACAGCAGTCTGTTTTATAAGCTCCTGGAAACATGCTTTATGGAGGAACTGCAGCAGGAACAAGAGCTTTCCAGCTTCAGGGAGTTCATCAGGAATTGCCGGGTAGAAGAGCTTTTATATCCTGCTTCCGGCGAAGTAGACATGAGGAAGGTTCCCGATGAGGTGCAAAAAGAAATAAACTGGGAGGATTTTTCCCAGCACCTAAAAACCGTACGTCTTATGCTTGAGGCCAAGGGAGTTGAACTGGGAGCACTGGTGATATTCATTGCCGATATACTCGACTTTGACGAGGAGATGGCGGCCATAGCGCAGAAAATTGCCTCGGATATCAGGTATATGCTTCTCCTGAATCCTGAATGGGGCGTTAAGGAAGTAGCTCGTGAACTGAAGTCAATTAAGAACTCCCTGAACTATTTTGCAAATATAGTATACGATAGAAAAGGGTTTGAACCTGCACCAGGAGAAATTAACCTGCTTACCTATCATAAAAGCAAGGGGCTGGAGTTTGACACGGTTTATCTTTCGGGCATGACTTCCTCCGATTTTCCTGCTGTGCTGAGTGATAGATTCCTGAGCGATTACTGGTGCTTGAGGCCGGATTACAGGAATCCTGTCTCTGTAATGAAGGTAGAGGTAGACAGACTGAAAGGCAGCGGGGAGGTTGATGATCCAGGCAAGATGGCCAAGATAGAGGTCATAGGTGAAAGACTGAGACTGCTGTATGTAGGAATAACCAGGGCAAAAGAGAATCTGCTTATGACCTCGCATAAGGAATTCTTAAACCGGGATTTAGGCAAGAGGATGAAGACTCTGCCTACACAATATTTGCAGGAAATAGGAAGGTTTGTAGAGGAAAACAGGCTTGATTTTGAAAGGCGAAAAAGTTAATTCGCAAGTGTATCGGTGTAGTATGATTTTAGTAATCAAAAGGTAGGATGAAACATGAAGAATGTACTAAAGAAAATGTATTTCAGCCAGAATTCCCTGGAGATTTTCAGCCAGTGCAGGATGAAATTCAAGAAGAGATATCTGGATGGTCTTTACTGGAGGAACTGGACTCCTGATTCAGAGGACCTGAAAAGGCTTGAAAAAGGGAGGCTGTTTCACCTCTATGCATACAGGTATGCATTGGGGCTGGATACACAAGCAGGGTGCAGGGGTGAGGACGACGGCTGTATCGCCGGGTGGCTGGATAGTCTTAAACGCTTTCTCAAGGCTGAAGGCGGCAGTCCGCTTTTCCCGGAATTTGAGCTGAAAATCTCGGAAGATATAATGAGGCTCCAGGCAAAGTTTGACCTGATTGCCCTGAATGATGATGGCAGGGTAACCATATATGACTGGAAGGTTCAGGGGAAGCCTCTTAACAGAAAGCGCCTGGAACAGTCCTACCAGACTATTCTATACAGATACCTGCTGACCAGAGCGGGTGAAACCGTAAAAGGCACACCAATAAAGCCTGAAGATATTTCTATGGTTTACTGGCAGCCCGAGTTTCCGGACAGGCCGGTTAGAATAACCTATTCGACAAGTCTTTTTGGAGAGGATGACAGGTTTATCAGAAATCAGATTCAGAAAATAATGGAATGTGATTTTACATCACCCATTTTAAAGACGACGGATGAAAGAATATGCAAACACTGCGAATTCTGCAGTATATGCAATCACTATCAACCTGAGCAGATAGCTTATGACGGAATAGAGCCGGAGTTGGAGTGGGAAGAGATTGAGGAAATAGAGTTTTAGTGGAGGTACAATGACTGAATTGAATATAAAGCTGCTCCAAAAGATAATATACCCCCTGAGGTTATTACGGCAGCCGGAGATGACCCGGTGGCTGCCGGGATTCTCTGCGGCAGGGGGTATGATACTGCTGAAAAAATCAGGGGCTTCTTTTTAAATGACTATAACCCTGTCCAGACCATGGACATACCCTGCATAGATAGAGCGGTTGAACGGATAACTAAGGCGGTTGAAGCGCAGGAAAGAATATGTGTATATGGTGACTATGATGTTGACGGAGTAACTTCAACTGCCATTCTTATGGAGAGCCTGAAGGAGCTGGGAGCGGATTGTATCTATCATGTTCCCGACAGGTTCTCCGAGGGTTACGGTATGAGCAGTGATGTGATAAGGGAGCTGGCCGGAGAGGGTATCGGACTGATAATAACATGTGACTGTGGTATTTCAAATGTCAAAGAAGTTGCACTTGCGGCAGAGCTTGGGATAGATACAATTGTAACCGACCACCATTCAATACCCGAAGAAACTCCATCAGCCTACTGTATAATAAACCCTAAGCTTTGGGGACGGGAGCACAAAGCTTATGATGTGTCGGGAGCAGTTGTGGCATACTATCTTGCCAGAGCCTTGCTGGAGAGCCGTGCCGAAAATGCATGTAAAGACAAGTACCTGGACCTCATTGCCCTTTCCATTATTGCCGATGTCGTACCTCTGGGGCGGGAGAACAGGTATCTGTTGAAGAAGGCCCTGCCTATCCTTCAGGCCAGCCCCAGGCCCGGGCTGCAGAGCCTGTTCCGAACGGCATATAGTTTTACAGGTGACATAGATGAAGAGTTTATAGGGTTTCAGGTTGCCCCGAGGATAAATGCTGCCGGAAGGGTGGATACGGCGAGGAAGGCAGTTGACTTGCTTACCGCATCAGACCAAGCCGGAGCTGACAGCCTGGCACGGGAACTGAACAGCATGAACACAATCAGGAAAGAGATAGAAGCCCAAATTTTGAAGGAGGCCGAAGAACAGGTTTCAGACAATGCAGACCGCAGAAGCATAATTGCACTTTACGGGAGCAGCTGGCATCATGGAGTACTGGGTATCGCGGCCGGAAAGATATGTGAAAAATACAACAAACCCACCATACTTCTTGCCCTGAAGGAAGATGGTAAGACTGTAACCGGGTCAGCCAGGGCTCCAGAAGGAATCTCAATTTATAATATTCTAAAAGAATGTAACCCACAGATAGTCAATTTCGGAGGACATTCAGCTGCAGCGGGTCTGAATCTTGAATTGTGCAATTTGGACAGGTTTTTAAGAGAGGTTGAGCGGGTGGCGGGAACGCATCATGCCGACCGCTTGAAGACCGTAAACATTGACATGGAATTCTGCCTTTCAGATATTGATGAGAGCTTATATTCCAGTATAAGAAGGCTTGCACCTTTTGGTGAAGGTTTTTCCAAACCTGCATTTATTTCCAGGGGAGTAAGTATTGCTGCCAACCTTCCAATAAAGGATAAAGGAAGAAGAATGGTTATTGCAGACAGGTCATACAGACTTCCGGCTGTATACTGGAGTGATGCGGGATTTGACAGTAATAGTGATGGCGTAGATATAATTTACAACCTCAATCAGACCAGTTTTCGGGGTGAAACTGAAATAAAACTCAATATACTGCACATTATTCAGCATGAAAGTACCCGAAAAGCACCTGCATTTGCCCTGCCAAGGATGGCATTCAGTGACCTTCGCCATACTGAGAATTTTGAAGCAACATTTGTACCGGGGAAGGATGACGCCGTGTTTTACGAAGGCCTGGAAAGTCCTTTTGAAAAGAGGATATTCAACAGATTCGAGCTGGTTAAATCAAAGCACTTGATAATATATTCTGCTCCGCCTAATGTAGAGGTCCTAAAACATATAATAAAGAAATCCATGCCTGAAAAAGTAACCCTGGTGTGCAGGAATACAAACCCTGACGCAGCTGGAACGGTCCAAAAGGCATTGGGAATAATAAAATATATTGTAAACAAAAAAAAC
>JAWLGL010000076.1:0-8929 GCA_041685035.1 Clostridia bacterium | reverse complement strand
ATCAATATCAAAAACCTCAATTTTCTGATTAGCCTGATTGGTCATGTTTGGTATTTCCCCCTATATAGTTAATAGAATCTTGGAAGATTATTGGATGAAATTAATTGAGTGGATAATTAATAAAGTTATTATAGCATATTCTGTTACAAATTTGTATAGGTTTAATTTCAATGGCCTAAACTTCAGCATATTTTTTACATTGGGCACTTAGAGGACATTTGGAACAGTATGGATTTCTGGATTTACAAATATTATGGCCCAGTGCATCTATCAGGGCATGATACTCGTTATAAAGATAGGGTTCTGCAGGGAGGCTGCAGGTAAAGAAATTCTGGACTTCATCATAGTCAATATCGTGTGGCAGAAACCCCAGCCTTGAGAAAATTCTTTTGGTATACGTATCAACCACAAAGATTGGTTTTTCTGCAGCATACAGAATGATTGAATCTGCAGTTTCTTTTCCAACACCCTTAAGCTTAAGAAGCTGTTTTCTTAATTCGGCAATTTCAAGCTTAAAGAGTTCTGAAAGACTGCCATCATAGTTTTCCAGGATAAAGCAGCAAATATTTTTAAGGGCAGCAGCCTTTTGATTGTAATATCTGGCTGGTCTAATTAACTCCGCAAGCTCATCATTGTCCACAGCAAGCATACTTTTTATATCAATAAGATTACGAGCCTTCAGATTGGAAATGGCCTGCTCTACGTTCTTCCAGGCAACATTTTGAGTCAGTATGCACCCGAATATGACTTCAAGGGGAGATTCTGCCGGCCACCAGTGCCTGGGGCCGAAATGGCTCAGCAGTGATTCAAAGATACTCATCAGTTGGTTCCGGACTCTGTCTTGGGACATGACTTTCTCCTAATATTCCATAGTATTTGATAAGCATTATGGCTGACTGAGTATTTCAACCAGTTTTTTCTCTGTATTCCAGCTGACTTTGCAGCCGAATCTCTCTCCAATTACTCTAAGAGGTACGTAGCTGCGTGCCTTATATAAAAAACCGTCATGCTCTTTCCGGCTGCCGATAGCGAGAATCATTTCCACACCGTTTTTCCGGCAGGTGACTGTCTGGTCCGAGCTATTCCATTCCACTCCAATTCCCATTTGTTCAAGAACTCCTCTTAGCGGGACATAGGTTGTACCATTTTTAATTATGCCTTTATGGGCTGAAAGCTGACTGTTGATTACAACTGAGGCAGGCGGCCAGGGGTTTTTTAAAACAATAAGTGCACTGCTAATCTCCCGTCCCGGAGTGGTTATATAACTTCCGTCGAAGAAAAGTCCACTGCTTGCACCACCGTCGAGGTTCATCGCATCGGACAAGCCTGCTTTTACCAAAGCCTCTGCAAGTTCATGTATACTTGCCAGGGGAGTGGTACCAATTATTGTTGAACCGTCGTCGTGAATGCCTACAAAGCTTCTTGCAGCCCGCATAGACAGGATTTTTTCCTCAGTAAACCCATCCCTCTTGCAATCAATATCCACTTTGCCGTCCTTTACAAGGTGAGGCCCTGCTCCTACAGCATATTCAATGCTGTCAGAAAACGGCTGTCCGTCCAGAGTATATTCAACCTTGTATTCAACGGTGTCGCCTATATGAAATCTATTTTTTAGCTCTTCAGCCTTGCCGATATGTATTATGTAGCCATCTTTAGGTGCTGCAGCAGGCTGTACTGTAATTTGTGTAACCAATCCTCCCTTGACAATGATATTGACTCCACCGTCATTCGGAGTTCTCCCAAAGGCAGAAGTGTATATTACTACATGTTTGTCGGAGGGATAGACGTGGTTGATGCTCCACGCATACCAGTTGTTAGGCCACTTATATGAACCGTTAACTGCTCCGGTAATGCGTGTCTTTAGCTTGCCAATGAGGCGCTCCTTTCCATTTGAGAGAAAACAGACATTTTCCCCTGCTCTTGTCAGAACATAGTCCTTAATAAGAATTCCATTTGGATAGCGTTTGGTTGAATCCTTGCTATAAGCATCAAAGAATGTTCCGTTTATTCCTGCTTCAGCGCCTGAATTGCTGACAAGCTCCTTCAGCTGGCTTACCGAACCGATAGGAGAGCTGTGTACAACGCCGATGCTGTATGTATCGCTCTGAGGAATTCTGAGCAAATTGAGTGTAATTTTGTTTGACGAGGCTGAGATTACGTTTCTGGAGTATTCAATGTCATCTGATGAGGCAGCAGAATATATTGGTAAAGCCAAAATTAATATGACTGCTGCTAATGTTATTGTGGGTTTTAAGAATTTGGCCATACAGTTATCTCCTATCTGGGTATAAGTGTTTATATGAATACTATTCTACAGTAAGGTTTTGAAATCCTTCAGTCGATTACATAAGGTAAGAGCCAAAATCTCCGGATAATCTTTTCAGTTTTCGCAAAAAGCTCTCTGATGACAGGTCATGATGTATTGCATTGATAAAGGGTTTGGACATTTCGGAATAACCTGTATGATTGGGATGAATCTTGTCATGAAACCACGAATATGCTTCACCATACTCATGACCAACAAAAAGGTTACTTATATCAATGACTTTGACATTATAAGGTGCGGTTACTTCACTTATTAATTTATTAATGTAGAATACAAGCTTTGCTGCGGCGGCATGATTAATATCCTGATCATGTGGTGTAGATGGATTGAATACATTTGCAATGTAAATATAAGCGTCAGGGTTAAGCGAACGTATTTTTGCGAAAATCTGTATCAGGTTATCTGAGTATATACTTATTGAATCAAGTACCGAGGCATAATCGTTACCGTCTTTGCCCAAAGCTCTCAGCATATCATTTCCACCTATATTTACCGTTATAATATCAGCGTTCGATATTTTCTGCAAGACTTGTTTATTCGACAGCTGATTGAGTAAATCAGTGCTTGTATAACCGCTGATGCCGAAGTTAGAATATATCACATTCCTTTTTTCAGTATCTGTCAGATGACGGGAAATTAAGTCAGTGTAACCTAGAGATTTATTCTGGAGGTAATACGGGTATCCCTGAGCAAGTGAATCACCGAGTGCAACATAATGCATTGGAGTCCTCGCATACAGCTGGTGCGTCCCAACAGCAGCAGCTAACACAAGTAGAAGTGAGGTAAGCAGAATTAATAATAAACGGTTGCCAATGACAGTTTTAATAAACTTCATACCATCCCCCTGAATAACTTGTCCAACAGCTTGATATGTACTCTGGCCTGAATTTCTCCCAAGGCGAAATCATTTATATGGTACGGGCACCACAGATTTGTAGGAGGATGAAAAGGAGTATTCAAACTTAATACGGCTTTAGCGTGCGGTAATTCAATTTAAAACCCAAGATGCCGTTGATCTATATTTTGACACCTAGCCCCTGCTAGGTGGGTGCCCTGTTAAGCTTTTCTACCTTCCCCTGGGCCGGGTCAGACCGGCCTATGAATAGGGCCTGATATATAAACTTAAACTCCGGGCTCCCGTATGTCAAATGTAGGTTCAAATATAGACCATCCGAACATCTCAGGAGTATATATTATATTGTATGTATTTTTAACTATTTTGATACAGCCGGAAAGCATCTGGCTGCGTTGATTTCCTTACCATAGGCCAATTATAACACACATTGCAGCTGTTTAAAACCTGATGTGAACCGGAAAGAAATAATTAGCTTTGGTTTTCTTGTTGTAAGTACAGTATGGTATACAGGATAATTTATTACTCCGTTTTACGAAGCTCTTAATATAATCAGGACAGTGAAGCACTGCCGGCAGTCTAGCCGGCAGTGCAATTTCAACTTACTGCTGATATACGTTTCTTAACGTAAATCTGATTATTTCCCTCACAATTTCCCGTGCATCTTGCCTGCTCACATTGTAAGCCAGTATATCTGTGATTACGTCAGTCTGTCTTTCAATCTGGTTAAGCAGTTCTGAGATTCTAGCCGGCAAATTGGTAGGAGGGCTGCCAAGGTCGATGTTTCTCAATGTAAACAATACAATAGTCCTTACTATACTGTTTGCCTGGTCTTGTGGTATACCGAATTCCCTCAGTCTTATAAACACCTCTGTGTCCCTGCGAAGAGCACCGATTATTTCCCGTGCTATTTCATTGATGTCTGGGGGAGGTGGTGATGGAGGTATTGTAACTATATTTCTCAGAGTAAATCTGATGACTTCCCGGATAAAGTTAAGTAATACATTGTAAGGAATGCGGTACACGAAAATACCCTGTAGTATAAGCGGGATGTTTTGGTTTATGAATCCCCGGAGCAGACTCCTGATTCTTTGAGGCTCGGGACCGGGAGTTGTCGGAGCGTTCTCGAAGACGTATCGTATTATTCTCCTTGCAAAAGCCCTGACAATATTTCTGTTTGCAACATACCGTTCAACCGGTGAGAGGATATCAGGCCTTTGTCTTATAAGAAGTGCCAGTATTTCGTCAACCTGACCCTGTGGCTGTCTGCTGTAAAGCGAGTCCATGTCTTCAGATAACAGATTGTCTGCTGCAATATCATTCAAGGCTTTTAAATCCTGAGGAGAAACCATTAGGTTGAAATCATGGTTCAATTCAGTCACCTCCTTTTTCTATATACACACTCTATGTCAACCAGAACATAAAGGTTACAGTTTAGAGCACAAGGAGACGAACTGAACATTATTTTTTACCATTCACCAGCTATCTTGGCCATCCTGTGGTCCACATCAAAGTTTACTCTGTCAAAATAGTTTCCACCCATTGCAAATGTCGTGTCCACATTAATCCATTTATTTTCTTCAGGAATATATACCTGGTTCCAGGAGTGTTCACCCCAGGTTATACCGTTAAACCCCATACCTACAATAAGCCTTACCTTTAAGCCTGCAGCTCTGCACATGGCAACGTAAAGTGAAGAGGTGTCAAAGCAGATGCCCTTTCGTGTATCAAAGGCCATAATTGCTCCTGATGAAGCATCACCCATATTTTCGCTGATTTTCTCGGCCTTAACGTAGTCATATTTAATATTTGAGGATATCCATCTATAGATAGCCCTTGCTTTCTTTCTATCTTCCGAGTGCTGCTGTACAAGGCTGACCGCAAATGAATCTATCTCTGCGTTTGACTTGATTGCATCATCGAGTGTAACACCATTGAAATACCAGACAATCTTTGTACCGTTTGCGAGTTTTTGGGGCAGTTCCTGTCCATCCGAATATTCGCTCATAAACCTTGATTGGTCAATTTCTGACAGTGACTGGTTGAAAAGGACCGGAATTTTCTGAGCGTAGCTTGAACTCATCAGAGGTTCAATAGAGCAGCGATTGATAAGCTTATACAGCCTGGACTGGTCAAGCTGGTCAGATATATTTGGAGAAGGAAGATACATACTGTAAATTGTCAGAAGTAAAGTTACAAGCAGAGTGTTGATAACAGCCCGTGGGAGCTGCATCAATATTTTAATCATAATCCTCACTGGCGCCCATAATGAGATGTAGGTGTCGTGAAGCCAGGTAGATAGTTTGTCGAACAGCTTGTACTCGACTTTCATCAGTATGAGTCTGAGAAGCAGAGTCGTCAGTGCAACGAGTACGGGTACACTTACCAGATATATAATGGTATCAGGGTTTAATGTGACTGGGAAACTGGATATCAGCGCGTCCTTTATTTTCATGAAAGCAGGTATTTTATAATCAAAAAACAGGAGTTTTGTAATGTAGACTGATGTAATTATACTGGCAATGAATGCAATTGTCCTCAGTAGAGAAATAAGCATAATCCATATTGATGTTTTGGATAGCTTTGTAACCAGCCCTATGAATAACGGTAATATAAGGAATGCTAGTAAAAGAGGTGTTACATAGTTATAATTGTTTAATAGATTTTCCATATTATTAGTCTCCGTAGAAAGTTTTTGTCATGATTATATTCTAATACTATTTTGGTGTTTTTCAAAAGAAAAATATGTATATTGTTTTTTAGTGCAGCTTACACCAAATTTGAGTTTGGTAAATATAATATACCAAAAAAAATTAAGGAGGGCTATATGTTGAAGAATACAGCCAAACATTTCCTTGCCATATTAATAATGGTTTTTGTGTTATCTTTAACTGCAGCAGGGTGCGGAAAAAAAGATTTGGTTAAGGTAAGGTTAAATGAAGTGACACATTCGGTTTTTTATGCTCCTATGTACATAGCCATGAGCCAGGGATTTTTCGAGCAGGAAGGAATTGAGATTGAGCTCACAAATGGAGCCGGATCTGACAAGGTAATGACTGCTCTGCTGTCCGGAAGCGCTGACGTGGGACTGCTTGGGCCCGAAGCAACAATCTATGTATATAATCAGGGCAAGGAGGATTATGTCCAGATGTTTGCCCAGATTACAAAGAGGGATGGTTCATTCCTTATGGCTCGGGAGCCGGACCCAGGTTTTACATGGGATAAGGTAAAAGGCAAGTATATCATCGGCGGCCGAAAGGGCGGGGTGCCGGAAATGACTCTTGAGTATGTCCTGAAGAGGCATGGAATTGTGCCTGGAAAAGACGTGCATGTGGATACAAGTATACAGTTTGCCCTTATGCCTGGAGCATTTAAGGGAGGCCTGGGTGACTTCGTTACCGCATTTGAACCGGTGGCATCCCAACTTGAGAAAGAAGGAGCGGGGTATATTGTTGCATCTCTAGGAAAAGAAAGCGGTGAGATTCCTTATACTGGACTTGCGGCAACAAAGAGCTATATTCAAAAGAATAGAGATGTTGTTCAAAAAATTACTAACGCTGTCTACAGAGGACAGATTTGGGCCGAGAACCACACGCCATCAGAGATTGCCAATGAAATACTACGGCATTTTCCGGACACCGACCTTGAGTTAATGAAAACGGTTGCTGAACGGTATAAAAAGCAGGATACATGGATGGAAACGCCCGTCATGAAGAAGGAGGCTTTCAATAAACTGCAGTATGTTATTCGGGAAGCAGGGGAACTCAACAAAGAGGCGCCTTTCGATAAGGTTGTAAATAATGAATTTGCAGCAAAAGCTGTCCAGAATATAAAGTAGCCTACGGCAGAGTATATCTGAAATTCAGAAAGAATTTATCAAAAAGTCCGGTTTTATGCACCGGACTTTTTACTGTATTCATACTATGTAACTATAGTCGGTATGGAGGGGGAACTGTTTATGGAGCTTCCGGTTGTTAAGCTTGATAGGGTTTCAAAGAATTATCACTCACTTGAAGGTGAGATAGAGGCTCTGGCCGACATCTCACTAGATGTAGATAGGGGAGAATTCGTGAGTATTGTAGGACCAAGCGGATGCGGTAAATCAACTCTACTCTCCATTGTATCGGGACTTATTGAACCTACAGCGGGTAAGGTCTGGGTGCAGGGGAGGGAGGTGAAAGGCAACCTTCAGTCAGTTGGTTATATGCTTCAGAAGGACCATCTTTTTGAATGGAGAACCATCAGGGAAAACGCTGTGCTAGGGCTTGAAATAAGAAATATGAAAAATAAAGAAAGAGTAAGCTATGTTAATGATTTGCTTGATGCCTATGGATTAGGTGATTTCATGGACTGTTATCCCAGCCAGCTCTCAGGTGGAATGCGGCAGAGAGCAGCTCTGGTTAGAACCCTTGCGACAGAACCTGAAATTCTATTGCTTGACGAGCCTTTCTCGGCGCTTGACTATCAGACCAGACTGGCCATAGCTGATGAAATAGGCAGTATTCTTAAAAGAGAGAAAAAGACTGCAATACTAGTTACACATGATATAGCAGAAGCTATTTCAATGGCAGATAGGGTCATTGTTCTATCTAAAAGGCCGGGGAATATAAAGTCGATTCATTCTATTGAGCTGACTTGTGATAAAAGGAGTCCGATGAGGTGCAGGGAGGCTCCTGAGTTCAGCAAATATTTTAACAATATATGGAAGGAGCTGGATGTACATGTCTAAAGATACAAAGACTGTGCAGTATTCCCGAGAGCATCAGGAATATTTAAAAGGTGTCAGGCATACAAAAATAATCGTTAATATAACTAGGGTACTGCTGTTGGGAGTATTTATTGCAGTATGGGAGTTAATGGCTCAACTGAAGGTAATTGACCCATTTATTACAAGCCAGCCGTCCAAAATAATAAGTACGTTAATCTCTCTTCATTCGGAGGGCTCGCTTTATCTTCATACAGCCGTTACCCTCTACGAGACCATAGCAGGCTTCATTCTGGGAACTCTGCTGGGTACGCTGACGGCAGTTGTACTCTGGTGGTCAGATTTTTTATATAGGGTATTGGAGCCCTACCTGGTTGTACTAAACAGCCTTCCGAAGATTGCTCTGGGACCAATTATAATTGTATGGGTGGGGAATGGTCAGCCGGCAATAATTGTTATGGCACTTCTCATATCTGTTGTTGTAACTGTAATAGGTGTACTTAACGGTTTCCTTGAGGTAGACCAGGATAAAATCAAGCTGCTGAAAACTTTCGGAGCGACCAGGCTTCAAATATTACAAAAAGTCATTCTACCCTCAAGCGTACCTACAATCATATCGGCGCTAAAGATAAACATCGGACTTTCCTGGGTTGGAGTAATTGTTGGTGAATTTCTTGTGTCAAGGGCAGGATTAGGGTACCTGATTGTCTACGGAGGTCAGGTATTTAAGCTCGACCTTGTTATGACAAGCGTAATTATCCTGGCAATACTTGCCGCAATAATGTACCAGTGGGTATCATGGCTGGAGAGGAAATATATACGGTGGAGATAAAGAATTACTTCTCTATAGCTTTTCTCCAGCTAACTTATTTTGCATATAATCAGAGGAGAAAGTGCTGATTACAGGGAAAGATAAATTAACCGCTCATAAGGATTACGAAATCAGATAAACTGAATGCTTGTTATACTAAATTTCAGACCGGAATTAATTCGCCATCGTGGCTCAATAATTCCTAGAATTGACGTCCTGTCAATTCTTGGTGAA
>JAWLGL010000075.1:5776-8955 GCA_041685035.1 Clostridia bacterium | reverse complement strand
TACAAAACCTTACAATTTTCTTTGAAGGGAATTTGCTTAACGTATAGAATATATTTCCTCAAAGGAGGTATGCAGGTTGGAACTGGAATTCATGACAGAAAGCAGGACCCTGGTTGTAAAAATAGACTGCGAGTTGGACCACCATGCTTCTGAGGCCATAAGAAGAAAGGTGGATGCAGAAATACAAAGATTGACACCCCGGAAAGTAGTATTTGATTTCTCAGGGGTAAGTTTTATGGACAGTTCCGGTATTGGCGTAATAATGGGAAGGTATAAAAACATAAAAAGGGCCAATGGGACTGCAGTTATGGTAAACGTTAGGCCAGAGGTAAAAAGAGTGCTTGAGATATCCGGGGTTACCAAACTCATACCCCAGTATGAAAATCTGGACCAAGCTCTTCAGAATATGTAGGGGGGAAAAAAGATGCAATATGAGAATGAAATGAGGTTGGAATTTTTAAGCAAATCAAGCAATGAGGCTTTTGCAAGAGTTGCAGTTGCAGCATTTGCTTCTCAACTTGACCCTACGATAGAAGAAATTGCAGATATCAAGACCGCAGTCTCCGAAGCCGTAACCAACTCGATAATCCACGGATATGAGAATAGATTGGGATACATAAAGATATTTGCAGGAATCATTGGAGGTACAATAGAGATAGAGATAAGTGATTCAGGCAGAGGGATTGAAAACATTGAGCTTGCGATGCAGCCTTTGTATACATCCAAACCGGAACTGGAAAGGTCGGGTATGGGCTTTACCATTATGGAAAACTTTATGGACAGCCTTGAAGTTGAATCTAAACCTGAAACAGGAACTAAAATCTGCATGAAAAAAACTATCGGAGCAGAAAGAAATGCTCAGCAGCCGTAGAACAGTATATTTTTTTGCATATAGTTTACATAATATAACTAATATGTCATATATTAAGAGGTAGCTCTCATGGGAGAAGGTATGGACAATGGTATGCTTGAGCTTATAGAAAAATCCAAATCCGGGGATAAAGCGGCTCAGTCAAAGATTATAGAGAGCAATATGGGTCTGGTATGGAGTGTTGTAAGACGCTTTTCAAACAGGGGATATGAAAGTGACGACCTGTTTCAGATTGGGAGTATAGGCTTGATTAAAGCAATTAAAAAGTTTGATGCTTCATTTAATGTGAGGTTTTCAACCTATGCTGTACCCATGATAGTAGGTGAGATAAAAAGATTCATTCGTGATGACGGCCTAATCAAGGTAAGCAGGGGCTTAAAGGAAATATCAAACAGGGTCAAGATTACCAAGGAGATTATGGCTAAGGAACTGGGAAGGGAGCCTACACTTGCTGAAATTGCCGATAGGATAAAGGTATGTCTCGAGGATATTGTCCTGGCCATGGAGGCAAACTGCGTACCTGAGTCCTTGCACGGACCTTTGTATCAGGGGGAAGGTAGGAACACACTTCTGATTGATAATATAAGCAGTCAAGGAGGCGGGATAGAGCCTGAAGAAAGAATTGCTCTAAAGCAGGTGCTTCAGAGTATGGAACCCAGGGACAGGCAGATTATCGTACTGAGGTATTTCAAGGAAAAGACCCAGGCGGACGTTGCGGCCATGCTTGGTATATCGCAGGTGCAGGTGTCCAGAGTAGAGAAGAAGATACTTTCGAATATGAAGAAAAAAATAATGGAGAACGGATAGCTGAATATTATATTAATCATACTGAAATAATATCCTGTGAATCAGTATGATATGATGCTAAGCTTTGAGGCTGATGAATAAGGTGAAGAAGATATGTTTAATTTTGACCCGAGAAGACAGATGCTTATTTTGGCAATACTATTGTCAATAGTATTGGCTGCTGCAATGATATATTATTTCCTCTTTGCTGCTCCTAATGAGAAGGTGCCGGCCAGGGGAATTTTTGTTCATATCGGCCGCCAGATTTAGAATGGAGTGAGTGGCCGCGTCCCCTACCTTATTATTTGAATCTTTAATTATCCGGTTTGTTTTGGTAGTATATAGTAGGGTGTTTAAGAATGAAAAAAGCAGCTTTCTATACCTTGGGGTGCAAGGTAAACCAATATGAAACCCAATCAATGATTGAGAGATTCAGCAAGGCTGGCTATGAGGTTGTAGAATTCGACCAGCCGGCAGATGTTTATGTTATCAATACATGCACCGTTACCAATTTTGGCGACAGGAAGTCAAGACAAATAATCCGCAGGGCGAGAAGAAATAACCCTGAAGCCATCATAGCTGTGACCGGCTGCTATTCACAGGTTTCTCCCGAAGAAGTTGAAGCTATTGAAGGTGTAGATATCATAACCGGAACCGGAGACAGGAATGCAGTTCTTGAACTTGTAGATTCAGCAGATAAGGGCCGCAGGCTCAGAAGCGTAAAAGATGTAATGGGGTTAAGGAAATTCGAAGACACGGGATGCATTTCATTTAATGAGAGGACAAGGGCTTTTATAAAAATCCAGGAAGGATGCGACAACTTCTGTGCGTACTGTATAATACCTTATGCAAGGGGACCGGTAAGGAGCAGAAAGAAAGAAAATATTATTGAAGAGGTTAATCTGCTGGCTTCCAATGGTTTTAAAGAAGTTGTTCTTACCGGTATACATCTTACATCATACGGGAAAGACCTGGACAATGTTTCGCTGATTGAGGTTATTGAAGAAATAAATAGGATTCCTGGCGTCAGAAGAATCAGGCTGGGCTCACTTGAACCGAATTTTATTACCCATGAACTTGTAGATAGAATGAGAAGCTTTGAAAAGCTTTGCCCTCACTTCCATATTTCCCTGCAAAGCGGTTCGGACACTGTATTACGTAGAATGAACAGAAAGTATACTACAAGTGAGTATAGGGGAATAATAGAAATAATCAGGGAGAGCTTTCCCGATGTATCAATTACCACAGATGTTATGGTGGGATTTCCGGGTGAGACTCGGGAGGAGTTTCAAGAGACCTATGATTTTTTGGACAGGATTTCCCTGACCAAGCTGCATGTATTTAAGTATTCACGAAGAAAAGGTACTCCTGCAGCAAGCTTTGCCGGGCAAATAGATGCTGAAAACAAGGAGAAAAGAAGCAATCTCCTGCTGGAGCTTTCAGATAAAAAACAGCTGGAGTTTAATTCAAGATTTCTGGGCAGGACAATGGAGGTTTTGTTTGAAAAGGAGTCGGACTATGG
>JAWLGL010000075.1:0-5766 GCA_041685035.1 Clostridia bacterium | reverse complement strand
CAGAACTTTATCCGTGTAGTTGCAAATATTGAGGCGCGGTACCTTGGAGAGTTTAAACAAATCAGACTTGTAAAAATGGAACAAAACGGGCTGGTAATAGGAGAAGAGTGAAGGCTGCTGGCAGACCGTATTTGCCAGGAAGATATAATTTTAACCGGTTGATATTGAAAAACGGGTTAAACTAATATAAAATACTTATGGTTTGAGGTACAAATTTACTATATTGGGAGGTTATTCGAAATGGCAGTTAAAGTTGGTATCAATGGTTTTGGCCGTATCGGGAGAAATGCTTTCAAACTTATGATGGAGAAGTATCCGAACGACATTGATGTAGTAGCAATAAATGACTTGACTGATGCAAAGACACTTGCCCACCTGCTGAAGTATGACTCCATATATGGACAATTCGATGGGAAGATTGAAGTCAGTGAAAACAGTCTTGTGGTTAACGGTAAGGCAATCAGGATATTTGCAGAAAGGGACCCGGTCAATATACCATGGGGAAGCCTCGGGGTTCAGGTAGTACTCGAATCAACGGGATTGTTCACAAAGAAGGAAAAGGCTGAGGCTCACATAAAAGGTGGGGCTAAGAAGGTAGTAATTTCTGCTCCGGCAACTGACGAAGACATTACAATCGTCCTCGGAGTTAATGAAGAGAAGTATGACCCGGCAAAGCACCACGTCATTTCCAATGCTTCCTGTACGACAAACTGTCTTGCTCCTTTCGCAAAAGTAATTCTTGAAAACTTCGGAATCAAAAAGGGTTTGATGACAACAATACATTCATATACAAATGACCAGAGGATACTTGACCTTCCCCACAGCGACCTGAGAAGAGCAAGAGCTGCTGCTATGAATATTATTCCTACAAAGACCGGAGCTGCCAAGGCTGTTGCATTGGTTATACCCGAGCTTGCAGGAAAATTCAACGGTTTTGCCCTGAGGGTGCCAACACCTACCGTGTCGGCTGTGGACATGGTTATAGAGACAGAAAAGCCTGTTACCAAGGATGATGTAAATAATGCCCTGAGAGCTGCATCAGAGGGGTATCTGAAGGGAATAATGGGCTACAGCGAGGACCCATTGGTATCACAGGACTTCAGAGGTGACCAGAGGTCATCAATTATCGACGGACTGTCAACCATGGTTATGGGCGACAATATGGTCAAGATTGTTGCTTGGTATGACAACGAATGGGGTTATTCAACCAGAGTAGCCGACCTTATTGACTTTATGGCTAAGAAGGGACTTTAGAGGATATCCTCAATTTAAAAAGCCTTTGTGCGGCGTGCGACGTTACGGAACTATATATCAAGTACGTTGCACGCCGCTTTAATTTCAACCGACTTTTGGAGGGATAAACAATGAACAAAAAGACAATTCAAGATGTTCAGGTTCAAGGTAAGAAGGTGCTTGTACGCTGTGATTTCAATGTTCCGCAGGATGAGAACGGCAATATAACAGACGATAGAAGAATTGCTGCAGCGCTTCCGACCATCCGGTATCTTGTAAGTAACGGTGCGAGGGTCATTTTATGTTCACACCTTGGAAGACCCAAAAACGGGTTTGAAGATAAATACAGTCTTGCCCCGGTTGCAAGGAGATTATCTGAACTGCTGGATAAACAGGTCATTCTTGCAGAGGATGTGGTAGGTGAAAGCGCTAAAACAGCTGCAGCACAAATGAAAGATGGAGATGTAGTGCTCCTGGAAAACGTAAGGTTCCACAAGGAAGAAGAGAAAAATGACCCTGAATTTGCAAAACAGCTGGCCGGCCTTGCTGATATATATGTAAATGATGCATTTGGTACGGCTCATAGGGCGCATGCTTCAACTGCCGGTGCAGCCGACTACCTTCCTGCAGTGGCTGGATATCTGATAAAGAAAGAGATTGAGTTCATGGGCAAAGCGCTTTCTTCGCCTGACAGGCCGTTTGTAGCCATACTTGGAGGGGCAAAGGTATCAGATAAAATCGGTGTGATAGAGAATCTTCTGGAAAAGGTTGATGCCCTGATAATAGGGGGCGGGATGGCATACACATTTTTGAAGGCTCAGGGATACAGTGTAGGCACATCCATATGTGAATATGATAAGCTTGAGCTTGCTAGCAGCCTGATGGAGAAGGCTAGGCAAAGGGGAGTGAGATTCCTGCTTCCTGTTGAGACAGTAGTAGGTAAAGAGTTTAAGGCTGATGCCGAGAAAAAGGTTGTGCCGTCTACCGGAATTCCAGAAGATTGGATGGGACTGGATATTGGTCCTGCAAGTGTTGAAAAGTTCTCGGAAGAGATAAGGAATGCAAAGACGGTTATCTGGAACGGGCCTATGGGAGTATTTGAGTTTCCGGCTTTTGCAATTGGAACAAAAGCCATTGCTACAGTACTTGCCGATTCAGGTGCTGTGAGTATAATCGGCGGTGGTGATTCAGCTGCAGCGGTTGAGCAGATGGGTCTGGCCGATAGAATGACACATATATCCACAGGTGGAGGAGCTTCACTTGAATTTTTGGAAGGAAAGGAGCTGCCTGGAATTGAATGCCTCAATGATAAATAAAAGAAAAAAAATTGTAGCCGGCAACTGGAAGATGAATGTACTTCCCTCAAAGGTAACTGAGTTTATCCATGAATTGAAGGAGAGAATAAACACAAATGAAGCGGATGTTGTGGTCTGTCCTCCTTTTATCTGCCTGCCTTCGGCGGTGGAAGCCTGCAAAAACAGTATTATAAGAGTTGGAGCCCAGAACATGCATTGGGAGGAAAAAGGAGCATTCACAGGTGAAGTATCACCTGCCATGCTTGTGGACATGGGGGTGGAATATGTAATTATAGGCCATTCTGAAAGAAGACAGTATTTTGCTGAGACTGACCAGACTGTAAACAGGAAGGTTCATTCAGCCTTTAAATACGGATTGAAACCTATAGTCTGTGTAGGTGAAACACTGGAGCAGAGGGAGCAGGGCATTACAAATGATTTACTCAGGATGCAGACCAGAATAGCAGTCCAGGGACTCACAACCCAGCAGGTAGAAGAATTGATTATTGCATATGAGCCCATATGGGCCATCGGAACCGGTAAGACCGCCACGCCTGAGGACGCAAATTCTGCTACTGCCGAAATCAGGTCGGTTATTAGGGAACTGTATGGAGATAGTACTGCGGAGAAAATCCGGATTCAGTATGGAGGAAGTGTGAATGCTGGAAATGCCGGAGAACTGTTCGGTATGCCCGATATAGACGGCGGTCTGGTAGGGGGAGCCAGCCTTAAGGTCGATGAATTTGAGAAGATTGTAAAGTATGATGAGTAGTATAGAAAGGGATAATGCCAATGGCTGCAGATAAGAAACCGAAGCTCATGATGCTGATTGTAATGGATGGATTCGGGTTAAGCGCACAGACAGAAGGAAATGCAGTAAAGCTGGCCAAAACTCCAAACATAAGCAGGTTGTTGAAAGAATATCCCAATACTTATGTTAAGACCAGTGGCATGGATGTTGGCCTTCCTGAAGGCCAGATGGGAAATTCGGAAGTCGGGCATACCAATATCGGTGCAGGGAGAATTGTATATCAGGAGCTTACCAGGATTACCAAATCTATTAATGACGGAGATTTCTTTGTGAATAAAGAGTTCCTGAGCGCAATAGAGAACTGCAGAAAACACGGCAGTAAGCTTCATCTTTACGGACTGCTGTCAGATGGAGGAGTTCACAGTCACAACACACATCTCTATGCCCTTCTAAGACTGGCAAAGATGCATCAGTTTGAAGACGTTTATATTCACTGTTTCCTGGACGGAAGGGATGTACCCCCGGACTCGGCCAAGGAATACATAGTTGCCCTGGAGGAGAACATAAAAGAAATCGGTGTTGGAAAGATTGCTACAGTTATGGGAAGATACTATGCTATGGACAGAGACCGGAGATGGGAGAGGGTAAAGCTTGCCTATGAAGCGCTTGTTTCCGGTAAAGGTGAATATGCCGGAAGTGCCTTTGATGCTGTTGAACAGTCATATAAAAGGAAAGAAACCGATGAATTTGTAAAACCTACTGTAGTTATCAAAGGCAGTAAGCCTGTTGCTTCAATTGAACCCGGTGACTCAATAGTATTCTTTAACTTCAGGCCCGACAGGGCCAGAGAAATAACCAGGTCTTTCGTGGACAAGGATTTCAACGGGTTTGAAAGACCGCTTGGATATTTTCCGGTGCACTATGTCTGCATGACTCAGTATGATGCCGAGATGCCGGGTGTGAGGGTTGCATTTAAACCTGAGCATTTAAACAACACTTTTGGGGAGTATATCAGTAGGGTGGGGTACAGGCAGTTGAGAATTGCAGAGACTGAGAAGTATGCACATGTAACATTCTTTTTCAATGGAGGGGTCGAAAAAACCTATGCTGGTGAGGACAGGATACTGATTCCCTCTCCCAAGGTGCCAACCTATGACCTGAAGCCGGAGATGAGCGCCTACGAAGTTACAGATGCCGTAATCCAGGCAGTAGAATCGGGTAAATATGATGTAATAATAATGAATTATGCAAATCCCGATATGGTAGGCCATACCGGAGTCATGGAGGCAGCAATAAAGGCTGTTGAGACGGTAGATTACTGCATAGGAAGGGTTGTACAAAAGGTATTGGAGCATGATGGCTCAGTCATCATTACATCCGATCACGGGAACGCCGATGAAATGGTAGACCCTCACACTGACGGTCCGTTTACAGCTCATACAACAAGCCCGACACCTTTTATACTGGCTGGATACGGCAAGGAAGCAAGGGTAAAGCCTGGCCGGCTCTCTGATATTGCTCCTACCATGCTTGAAATAATGGGACTTGAGAAACCCGCGGAAATGACAGGGGAATCGTTGATTATTAAGTATTGAGATACTGAAATACTTACAGAAGAATTTGATTTGTGTTAAAAGTATGTAAGGGAAGTAAATTAACTGGCGAATAAGTTTGCGGAGAAATCTTGATTTCGCAGTCCTTATGAGCAGTTAATTTATCTTTCCTGAAATATTACAAAATACTATGCAAATCAAATTATACAAACAATATCTTTTACAAACAAATCAAGGAGGAATGAAAATGAAAGAGTACTTAAGCATTGAAGAGGTTTTTGCACGAGAAATTCTGGATTCAAGAGGCAACCCTACGGTTGAAGTAGAAGTAGTAGTAGAGGGTGGATTTATCGGACGTGCTGCAGTACCTTCGGGAGCCTCGACAGGAGCATTTGAAGCGGTTGAACTGAGGGATAATGATAAGGCCAGGTATATGGGAAAAGGTGTGCAGAGTGCAGTAGAGAATGTAAACAATATAATTGCTGAAGAAATTGAGGGATTAAATGCATTAGACCAGGTTGCAATAGACAGTATGCTCATATCTCTTGACGGGACTCCCAATAAGAGCAAGCTTGGAGCAAACGCAATCCTTGGAGTTTCACTGGCTGCAGCCAAGGCTGCCGCTGAAGCGCTTGGACTGCCTTTATATCAGTATCTAGGTGGAGTAAATGCTAAAACCCTGCCGGTTCCAATGATGAACATACTTAATGGTGGCAAGCATGCAGACAATAATGTCAATATCCAGGAATTCATGATTATGCCTGTAGGAGCTCCTTCGTTTTCAGATGGGCTGAGAATGTGTGCGGAGGTCTTCCACAACCTGAAGGGTGTCTTAAAATCAAAAGGATACAATACTGCTGTTGGTGACGAAGGCGGATTTGCGCCCAACCTTTCTCGTGATGAAGAAGCCCTTGAAGTAATTATGGAAGCCATT
>JAWLGL010000074.1:0-9105 GCA_041685035.1 Clostridia bacterium | reverse complement strand
TATAAGACAAATAAAAAAATCTTCTCAATTTGAGAAGATTTTTTTATTTGTCTTATCTTAACTTTGCTTTACTTCAATTTTAATCTTGCCGGTCTTGTCCAGCACATCCGGGGTTTCGGCCTGGTCTTCCTCCATAGGCTCCACGTCAACTATATCATTAGATTCCGGCTTCTCGGGCTGTGAGAGGGAATCGGCAATTTCTATGGAGGGTTCCTCACCTCTAGGCTTATCATCGGTGTGTATTTCGGTTATAAGTTCCTTAAGGGCATTCATTTCTTCGGTGGATATATTGTCGCTTTGCAGGTCTGATTGAATATTTTCACCCAGTGATATGCGTAGTTCATCGTGCACCGGTTTTTCGTCCATAATTGAATCAGTAGTGGAGGGTGCTGCAGCAGGTTGACTTTCTTCGGTTTCTACCTGGCTGTACGGAGTGGAAATAGAATCATACTGTGGAGCAGGCTCCCTTTCGGGCTCGGCGTATGGAGAATAAATCTTGAACTTCTCAAAGTTGTAGAACTTGACAGGGTGCTCCTGTAAGTATTTTGGTTCAACGAAATTGGTCTTTCCGTCACCGATTATTGTTTTGCTGTTACTGTTCTTGGTCTTATATTTAAGGAATTTAAACGGCTGATAATGTATTGAACTCGGAGGCATTGTATGATCCCATCCAAGCCCCTGACTGAAAGACTCTGAGTAGTCATCCGGTCCACCACCAATAGAAGTAGAATTTGTCCATATTATCTCTTTTCCAAATGCCTCTGCCCAGTACTCACTGTCCTCCACATTTGTATCACCGAAAATCAGCTGGGTCTTTGTATTAGCAACCACAACCTTCTTATAATAAGCCATGGATTTCGACCTTTCAAGCTGGGAAAGGTTCTGTATGGCTACTATGAGGCCGCACCTGTACTTCCTGAACAAGGTGAAGCAGGTTTCAGTTTCCTTGTTAACAAAGTCGGGAAACTCATCTATATATAGGAAGAACGGAGACCTGCTCTTTTCATTTCCAGGCCTTCTAAGAACAGCGTCCTGGAGGGCCAGTATAAAGAACATGCCGAATGCCTTGGACAGCAAACCTCCCAGAGGTCCACGTCTTGAACATACAGTCAGGCATTTGCCGTTCTCGAGTATGTCATCAAAATTAACATTGTTAGACCTGCTGCAAAGCACCCTTTTTACATCCCTTTGCCTAAGCAGGTTATCAAGCTGTGTGGTGGCACCGTATAGGAACTGCTCAGTAACCCTTCTTCCGCTTCCAACAGTGCCTGGGATTGGCATGCCTCTGTCATTGAGCGGTGGTTTGTAGAAGTTCTTTTCGAAGTAGGCTATCAATATCTTGTATTCCTGCGCAAGGGCAGGGTCTCTTTTCATTTCTTCACACATGGTCTCTACCAGGTCATAGTTGTGCAGCATTTCCAGCATATCCTCAAGCGTGGGTAGAAGCCCTCCATGCATTTGGGGGTACATTACCTTGAGAAGGATAGAGAGGTTTTCAATAGCCTGCTGGGTTACCTGTGCAAAGAATATATTGCTGTCCCCGGGATTTTCACTTTCATACATTCCCTTCAAAACCGTGGATATTATGCTTGCTATCTTTGCCGGGTCATGGCCTATGAATGGGTTAATACCAACAGAGTCTTCATGCATTGGGTCTACTACTATACAGTCAATGCCGAAATTTTTGGCGATATTCCTGAAATTCTTAACATATTCACCATCCGGGTCAACCGCGCCGATGCCAAGGTCTCTGTACAGGATCTCACCGGTTGAAGCATCCTTGTATTTAATCATATCCTTTACTTCATTCTCAAATAGCTCCTCTTTGCCCTTCAAGGGCCTCAGGAGTTTGAGGGAGAAGTTCTTGTTTAACTCCTCGTTACTCAGAGGGGCATCAACATATGCATATCCTTTTTCCAGAGCTTTATATCCCAACTCCTTGCCCAATTCCCTGAAGAAATACTTTCTTTCAACATCTATACAACCCATAGGCAGGAGAAGGGTAGAAGTCTTACCGGTACCGGTAGCTCCCTGTATGAGGGTGGCTTCCATCCTCTTTGATTCGGGCGTTATTATAGGCTTATTTGTTTTTGCATCCAGACATATTGTTACTTCACATGTGAGTGGTCCTGTCTCTATAGCCTTTGAAGGATTGAGGGAGAAATCAAGCTGAGGTATCCAGAATCGGCCGTCCTTCTCGGTAATCATCCTGCCGAACAGGGCAGAGAGGACTGTAGTTGCTACTATAGGTATGTAAAAGGTCGCAGCGCGGATTGCGCTTTCAAGGATTTCAGGCGGGACATTGTCGATTTTAGGCTTGATACTCATGATAATCCGCCATATCATTTCGTTTGAGAATTGTGTCAGCATGCCGAATATAATAAATGCAAGGCATATATATGAAAATGTTATATATTTTAACTTGGTCTTGGAAATCTTAATCAGACTTGATGATACAACCGTCATGAAGGCAAAGGTTGGTATGAGAATATATAATGTAAATAGGTACGGGTTATATACTACGCTGCCCTTGTTATGGGTATATATGTACATTACTTCCCGGGCCTGTAGAAAGGCTATGAGTACTGCAAGTGCGTAGAGGGATATTGGAATCAAATCAAAGTTGTTTAGTTTGAATTTTGCTGTAATTTTTGAGAGAGACAAAGTAACTCACCTTCCAAAATGAAAAATATTCCTTCTTATATATTATCCTACAAAATGCTTGAAATTACAAGATTGAGTTTTGTCAAAAGGCTGAGTTGACAAATATTTTTTGCGTTGTATAATTCAGATGTAAGATTATTATATGTCCCGGTGGCCTAATGGATAAGGCAATGGACTCCGGATCCATATATGCAGGTTCGATTCCTGTCCGGGATACCATACAGGGTAATAATAAAACTGGAGCGTGGAATCCGGAGGTCTTTGGAAGTTAGGAGCATCCGGATTTTGTATCCGGTTTTGCTGATGTGCGGCGGGGAGGGTATATAGTGTATATAGTGGTTGGATTAGGAAACCCGGGGACCAGGTATCAGGAGACCAGACACAATGTCGGTTTCAAAACCATTGACATATTATCCGCTCAGCTAAATATTGATATAATAAAGAAAAGGTTTGGCGGGCATACGGGCGAGGGTTCTTTTGAAGGCAGTAAGATAATTCTCCTTAAACCGCAGACATATATGAACCTGAGCGGGGAAAGCGTATATGAGGCTGCATCATGGTATAAGATACCTCTGTCAAGAATAATACTGGTTTATGACGATGTTGACCTTCCGGTAGGGAAGATAAGGGTTAAGCCAAACGGGAGCGCCGGAACCCATAATGGCATGAGGTCGGTAGTTGGGTGTATGCAGTCTGAGAATATTCCACGTGTAAGGATAGGAATAGGAGCGCCGGGTATAAGGGAGTTCGACCTTGGGGATTATGTACTGGGCAGATTCTCAGCTGATGAAAAGCCGGAGATGGAAAAAAGCCTCGAGAATGCAGCAGAGGCTGTAAAGGTTATAATTAAAGATGGGATAGAGGCTGCAATGAACAGATTTAACGGCTGAGCGACAATGAGCATTAAGGAGAGGTATCTTCCGTGAAAGGGATTATTAATCCGCTTCTGGGTTTATCAGGTTATAAAACACTCCTAGAATATATAGATTCAGGTAAATTTCCTGTTTCTCTTACTGGAATATCAGGAGCACAGAAATCACACATCATATACAGTCTGGCCGAGTTTTCGCGCAAACCCTGTGTGGTTATTACCCACAGTGAAGCAGAGGCGAGAAGGCTATATAAAGATTTAAGCCATTTCCTGTCGGGACAGGTAGTAGAGTACCCGGCAAAGGAAGTGGTTTTTTACGATATTGATGCTATGAGCAGGGATATAGCGGAGAAGAGGCTGAATGTTATTGAGAAACTGCTCAGAAAGGATAATACGGTTGTTATCCTTACATTCAGGGCACTTATGCAGAAGCTTCCTCAGCCGTATGTTTTTGAACAGGCTATGTTCTCACTGAATGTTGGTGATGAGGTGTCAATGGACGGGCTTATCCGCAGATTTATATCCGGAGGTTATGAAAGGGTTGATATTGTAGACGGTATGGGTCAGTTTGCAGTAAGGGGAGGCATTGTTGACTTCTTTCCGTTTTCGGAAGAACTGGCCTGCCGTATAGAAATGTTTGGTGATATGGTAGATTCCATAAGGAAGTTTGATGTCTCAACCCAGAGGTCAGTTGAAATGATTAATCAGGTCTCTGTCTTTCCGGTTACGGAGGCAGTAATTGATAAAGCTAGTATCGGCAGAATAATTGAGAGCATTAGGACAGAGCTTGAAACCGCTGGCCAAAAGAATCGTCCTCAAAAGGAGAGAAATGCGTTACTTCGTAAAACCGTAGAAGGAGACCTGGAGAAGATTAGAGAAACCACCAAGCTGAACAGTGTCGACAGATACTTCTCACATTTCTATGGCGAAGGGGTAACCATTCTGGATTACCTTGCCAAAGATACCCTGATATTCATGGATGAACCGCAGAAATCCCTCCAGGTTGGGGAAGCCGTGTACACAGAGTTTAGTGAAATGTACAAGAATCAGCTGGAAAAGGGTACGCTCCTTCCTGACGGCTGCAGCTCGGTTTCAGATGTTGACAGCTTACTTACTGCGCTTCAGAAAGGAAAGCTTATCAGTCTGGCTTCATTGTCTTCAGGAGAAAATCTTGAATACACCAGGGTTTTTAACCTTCAGGGAAGAGAAGTCGGTGATTTTCATAGTTTTGAACAGTTAACACATCAGATTGAAGACTGGAAAAAATCCGGCAATATAACCATAATCCTTGCAGGGACCGCTTCTGCTGCCCAGAGAATAAGCCGGGGAATGAGGGAAAACGGGATAGAAAATACGTATACAGAATCCTTTGAAGATAAGAATACTAGACCGGGTCAGGTTATTGTAACCAGAGGAACTCTGTCCGGAAGCTTCGAGTATCCTTTGATTAAGCTTGTAGTTATAAGTGACAGAAAGCTTCTGGGTGAAGAGAAGAAGCCTAAGAAACCTTCAAAAAGAAGAGGAATACGGGAGTTTACCGACCTTAATACAGGTGACTACGTTGTACATCAAGTTCATGGAATAGGGCAGTATGTCGGTATAGAGAAGCTGGTTGTGGAACGGATTACAAGAGACTATTTGAAAATCAGGTATGCGAACGACGATATGCTTTATATTCCTACAACCCAATTGGAAGTTATTCAAAAATACATAGGTTCGGAAGGCAAGACTCCAAAATTGAACAAGCTTGGTGGTGCTGATTGGTCGAGAATAAAGAAAAAAGTAAAGGAATCTTTAAAAGACATTGCTGGTGAACTGCTCGTAATATATGCACGGAGACAGGCGAGTAGAGGTTATTCATTTTCAAAGGATACGGTTTGGCAGAAACAGTTTGAGGAGCGGTTTCCTTACCAGGAAACCGAAGACCAACTCAGGTGCATTGAAGAAGTTAAGCAGGATATGGAAAGTGAAAGGCCCATGGATAGGCTGCTTTGCGGAGATGTTGGGTTCGGAAAAACCGAGGTGGCAATAAGGGCAGCCTTCAAGGCTGCCATGGATGGTAAGCAGACAGCCTACCTTGTTCCTACCACTATTCTTGCACAGCAGCACTTTAATACATTTACTCAAAGGATGAGAGATTTTCCTGTAAGGATTGAAATGCTGAGCAGGTTCCGTACACTTGCACAGCAAAAAAAGATTCTCAAGGATGTGAAGAATGGTACTGTAGATATTCTTATAGGTACCCACAGGATACTGCAAAAGGATATACAGTTTAAGGACCTGGGGCTTCTTATAGTAGACGAGGAGCAAAGGTTCGGTGTCTCACACAAAGAAAGGATAAAGGCCTTAAAAAACAATGTTGATGTCCTGACGCTTACAGCGACTCCCATACCCAGAACTCTCCACATGGCCATGGTAGGTATAAGGGACATGAGTGTTATATATGACCCTCCGGAGGATAGGCATCCGGTACAGACATTTGTAATGGAGCATGACAGCGAGGTTATTAAGGAGGCCATAACAAGGGAAATTAACCGCAAGGGTCAGGTATATTACCTTTCCAACAGGGTGAGATCTATACACAGGGTTGCCTCAGATGTGAAAAAGCTGGTTCCGCAAGCTTCTATAGTTGTTGGGCATGGTCAGATGGAGGAAAGGGAACTTGAAGAGGTAATGATGGGATTCATCGAAGGAAAATGGGATGCAATGGTGTGTACAAGCATAATAGAATCGGGACTTGATATACCGAATGTTAATACCATAGTAATTGAAGATGCCGACAGGCTTGGACTGGCACAGCTTTACCAGCTAAGAGGAAGGGTAGGGCGTTCAAACAGGACAGCGTATGCGTATGTCACATATAAAAGGGACAAAGTCCTTGCAGAAGATGCTGAAAAGAGGCTGAAAGCCATCAGGGATTTTACCGAATTCGGCTCGGGATTCAAGATTGCGATGAGGGACCTCGAAATCAGAGGAGCCGGGAATCTTGTAGGAGCTGAACAACATGGACATATGGAGGCGGTTGGCTACGACACTTACTGCAGACTATTGGAAGAGTCGGTTAAAGAATTAAAAGGAGAGACTGTAAACGAATATCCCGGAGTTCAGATTGATTTGAATGTAAGTGCATATATCAGTGATGAATATATTCAGAATGAGAATCAAAAAATTGAAATGTATAAGAAGATAGCCTCAGTTCAGGAAAATAATGATATTCAAGAAATTGAAGATGAACTTATTGACAGGTACGGTGACATTCCTGAAGAGGTATACAATCTGCTTGAGATTGCTTATATTAAGACACTTTCGAGGAGTTTAGGTATTACTATGATTTCTGACAAAACCGGTGCAGTCGTACTGCAATTTCTTCAAGGCAGTATAAATATAGAAGTTCTCGGAAAACTGATTGAATCGTATAGGGGGCGTATTCTTTTTACGGCAAGCAATCCTCCATATATTACCTATAAGGATGATAAAAAGAATTCTAATAAAATACCAAATATTAAGAATTTATTACAGTGTCTTAAAAAATTGCAGTAGAAATCAATATAGGCTATAATTATCTTAACAGTAAAGGTTTACGGCTGGGAGGAGGGTGTCGGTTTGACACATAAGACATATATTTACCTGAGTTCCCTGATTCTGATTGCAGTAGTAGTTTTTGCTGTTATTATCAACCTGTCCATCAGTGAGATGAACCGGTATGTAGTCAAGGTTAACGGTGAAAAAACAACACTGGATGAGTTTAAGGTATACATGAAGGTTGTTAAGAAAGAGTTTGAAGCGCGGGCTGGTGTCAGCGACCCTGAAGCAATCAAAGACATGTGGGAGCCGGTAGAAGGTTCAAATCCTGTAAAGACAGTAAGACAAAATGCACTTGACATGGTTGTCGAAGTGATGGTTAGTGAACAAAAAGCCAAGGAACTGGGAGTCCAGCTGACAGAAGAAGAAGTGGGAATGCTTGAGAAGAAAATCAGAAATGAAGGTACGGTAGATAAGTTTGGTATGCCCGAAGGGGACCTGTTGTTAGTCGTTAAGGGGCTTGCAGTTAACAGCAAATTATCAAATTTTATTACCAAGGATATTACTGTATCCGAACAAGAACTAGACCAGTACTTGAACGGAAGGGTAGATACCAGTAATAGGTATACAGTCAGGCATATTCTTTTTTCAACCAGAGATGATGCAGGAAAGGATTTGCCCAAAGATAAGCAGGAGCAGGTTCTTGAACTTGCAAGAACGGTTTATCAAAAAGCCAGAGAAGGAGAGGATTTTTCCAAGCTGGCCAAGGAATATTCGAATGACCCGGGAAGCAAAGACTATGGCGGGCTATTTGAGTTTTATATGGGTGAGGCAGTTAAAGAATTTGAAGGTGCAGTCAAGAAACTTAAATCTGAGGAAGTAAGTGAACCGGTTAAAACCGAATATGGATACCATATAATCAAAATGGAAACAGTGGAACAGCCTACACAGCAAGAACTGGCCAGTGTAAGAAGAAAATACAAGGACCAACTCCTGGAAGCAAACCGTATTGAAGCTTTTGAAAAATATATTGATGAAGTTAAGAGAAAGGCAAACATCGAGAAGAACGATAAATTGATAGATTCAATAGACATAAGTGAAATATAGATACTAAGAAAAAACCAGCGGAGGCTAGAGCCTCCGTTTTTATTTACCTCTCTATGTATAAAACACCAACAAAAATAAAATACTAAACTCATAAATCAAACTATACAAGGGAGGAAGATATAGTGAAGGCTACAGGAATCGTCAGGAGAATAGATGATCTTGGAAGAGTAGTTATTCCAAAGGAAATAAGGAAGACTTTAAGAATCAGGGAAGGAGATCCCTTAGAGATATTTACCGACAAAGAAGGTGAGGTCATTCTCAAGAAGTATTCTCCTATAGGTGAACTTGGCGACTTTGCTTTGCAGTATGCTGAATCACTCTATAAAACCAGCGGACACATAACCTGTATTACTGACAAGGATAATGTTATTGCGGTTTCAGGAGCCTCAAAGAAAGAGTTTCTTGAGAAAAACCTGAGCAAGGAACTTGAAAAGGTTATGGAGGACAAGAATACCCTGGTCATTCATGCAAATGAAGACAGGTATGTACCTATAATTGCAGATGAGAACGGTGAGAGGAAGTACAGCAATCAGGTCATCTCTCCGATTATTGCAGAAGGTGATGCCATCGGTACAGTAATATTCCTTTCTACTGACCCTAATGCACAGATGGGTGATTTGGAAGCAAAGCTGGCGCAGTCAGCGGCAGGGTTCTTAGGCAGACAGATGGAACAGTAATATATATGGAACAACTAAATATGAAAATGACAAAGGCTGTTGACTTTGTTACTGTCAAGAGCCTTTTACATTATGCTTCAGAGTTCTCCAGTTCCTTCTTATTTAGTCCTTAATTGTTCTATAATATTGACAATATCTTTACCAGTCATTCCATGCGTGATATTTATCCTATGAATATCGGATAAATTGGTATTTCTGGTTACAAGCTTATTCAAACCGGTTAACTGCATATCAAACCCCGACTGTGATACAGTTCGCCTGCTT
>JAWLGL010000073.1:0-9135 GCA_041685035.1 Clostridia bacterium | reverse complement strand
TTGGCTCTTTCTTACTCTTTTTTGCTTCAGCAGATTACTCCGCTTCCACAAGGTTTTCTACTCTTTCACACTGTTTACTTTTCAATGTACAGGCCGCTCCTTCTATTACACATTTGTATGTTTTTTGGAGCGACAGCTTTGTAATTATAGCATTAGTATTAACTCAAAGTCAACTGGTTTAAAATGTTTATTACAAGTATTAGAATACCATAGATTAATATTGCTTTAATCCTGTTAATTCATTCTGCTTCATTCATCCTTTTTCTTTATATTTCTACTGCTGATTAGAATAATTTTATACAATCCATTTTGACTTTAAGACATAAAAATAATACACCTACAAGTATATTCAAATAACCACTTACAGGTGCATTATTACCATAAGTACTTAATTGTATTCAGGTAACCATTTATTTTCCCACACTTGGCTCATCTTTAACCAGGTTATCAAGTTCAGCTTGGAAGAGTCTTAAGGTTTCAGTTACTGCAGCCCTTAGTTTCTTCAGTTCAGCCTTCATGTCCACAATTTTCTCCCTGTCTTGCTCTATCTCCTGCTCGATTCTTCTCTTTTCAGCTGCAGCTACTCCCCTAGCTTCTTCTATAATACTTTCAGCAGTAGCCTGAGCTTTTATAAGAACCTCAGCAATCTTGCTCTTATCTTCCGTACTGTCATAGGTTTCCTTAGTATTTTCCTCAGCTTGCGCTTTGAATTCTTTTAATTGGTTTCTTAGTTTTACAATTTCATCATCTTTTTCCTTGATTTTATCCTGGTAGTCCTGGGTCATCTGCTCAATATATTCGTTAACGTCATTTTTGTTGTATCCCATCGCAGATGTTCTAAACTTAATTTCATTCTCCACTGAACTCCCTCCATTCTTGTTCACAATTAACTTGTCATATATATAATTCAATAATTCTGTTGAAATTCCTTCATATATTAATGCAAATTATTTTTCAATTTTATTAAGGGCTTTTAGTATAGCATTATGCAGCCCTACCGCCGCATTCTGTCTGAAACTATCGGACATCAGCTTTTTCCTTTCAGATTGATTGGACAAGAATCCGATTTCAGCAAGTACGGCCGGCATCTTTGTTGAATTCAGCACTACAAGATTCGGTCTAGGAATTATTTTTCTGTCTACTGTTCCAAGCGATTTCAGAAGTTCATCCTGAACCAACTGTGCAAACTCCTTGCCAGTTAATCCATTTATACTTTCACTTGATGGATAGTACAACGTCATGGTGCCGCTGTACGAGGGAATACCAATCCAGTTATTGTGTATGCTTACGAATAAATCAGCTTTCAACGTGTTGGCAATGTTGGCACGCTCATGTAACTCAATAAATACATCTTTGTCCCTGGTCATTACCGTCTTAATACCTGAGTTCTTCATAAGCTTGTTAAGCCTTAAAGCTATATCAAGATTAATTTCCTTCTCAAGTATATGATTACTATATTTTGCACCAGGGTCGTACCCTCCATGCCCTGCGTCAATTACAACCAGAAAACTGCCTTCAGGTACAACCGCCTGCTCCTTTAATGATAAGTCTATAGATGTCTTTTTATTACTATCTGCCCCTATCTTGTAATATACTTTCCCCTCGTGGTTGTATTTTACAGTTATCTCTGTACCCTGATATGGCTCATGTGATATTTCTATAGACTCAACCAGGGAGTCATTAATATGCATGTTTCCGGTGCCAAGGTCGATAACCCCTTCCGGTATTACAAATGTCACCCTATTATTTGCAGCATCTTCCTTTGCAGATATCTGGCTCCATGCATGAGTGCTATCAATTATTATACTAGATATGTCTTTGGAGCTTGTATACCTGATATTCCTGTAGGAGGGTTTAAAAATGAAAACACTCAGCTTGCCAGGCTCCTGGAAGACTTGATACTGAGGCTGGCCTTCAACCCCAATAATTATTCTCCCAATGTTATTAAGGAGTTTTTTACTCTCAAGATACTTTATGCTCTCATCACTAACCGATATCTTGAAGCTTTCACTGGAAAAATTACTATTGGTGATGTCGACGGCAATAGCATCATAGTCACTAATCCGTGAGACTGTATAATTCTGTGAGCTGTCAATTTGAATAGACACTCCGGTTTTGTCTTCCTGCTCGTCAATGCTGATTCTATTAACTCCACCCAGGACTGAACTAAACTGTTCAAAGTCATCGGCGTCTCCCGTATTAATATCCGTTGGAGTATCTTTAATTCCAGAATCATTTCCTTCCTGTTCACCCAACCCAACTATCAATTGCTTTTTGTCTTGGGAGAAACTGATTTGGTATCCTGTTTTCTTAGCAAGGTCAAGCACAATTCTCGACTTTCTGGGGGCATCGTGCTGAGCAGCTCTGATTTTCTCTATGCTTCCGTTATTAACCAAAAGATTACACCGCTCTGAATCTATTATCGAATCGGGTATATCTATAACCAGCCTTTCGGGAGACTCAAGTTCGAGTTTTTCGTACTTCTCAATTGCCCCTGATGCCTCAACCTTAACAAGTACTCTGCCACTTTCTGTGCTTACCAGTACTCTTTTTATTTCCAGACCTTCATTTGCCATAGTGTTTATGGTGACCAGTCTTGTATCCGGATTCCAAACTACCTTCATTCCCAGCTGTTCAGAAACAAACCTTAGGGGTATCATGGTGCTTCCATTGATTATTTTTGCAGGCATATCGGTACGGACCTGGCTGCCATTTACGTCTGCATTACTACTATTAATTTTAAGAATAATATTGGTTGTTGGGCTTTTTATAATGACCTGCTGTGTATCGGATTTCCACTCCACACTCGCTCCCATTTTTTCAAATACGGCTCTGGCAGGTACAACAGTTCTACCATTCATAAGGATTGGGGGCATAGGGGGAGATAGCTTTTCACCGTTGACAGCAATTCCGACAGGTTTCTCGTTATATATGTGTGTCCTTCCATCGTAGACAAGCTTCATACTAGCTTGGACGGTAAAAGACAAAAAAAGCATAATTAAAATGCTAAGACTTGCACTCACAAACTTTTTCATTGGTATCCCCTCAAACAGCAAAATAATTATTCAAAACCTGATGCGAAAAAAATAGATAAATAAATTATTCGACAGACACGGCTCTTTTTCCTCTATTAGCCTCAAAATGTAATAAAAAAGTAAAAAAGCGCAGCTTTCTTTGAAATCCTGTAACAGTTTGACTGTTTATGTCCTTACTAGCGTCTGAAAATCAGATTAAGAATTATGGTCAAAATTATACTAATAATTATACCTGTTACGAGTGGAAAGTAGAAGGTAAAGTTCCCTCTTCTTATAAGAATATCACCGGGCAGTCTTCCCAGACCTATTTTCCCACCCAACATCAGGGCAAGGCCAACAATGATTGTAACTATCCCTATTCCAATTATCATCTTTCCAATATTTCCGATTTCCATATAACCACCTCTTGGTCATCAATGGGGGCATTCCCCCCGCATTGCGGATACTTCGTATCCTGTCTCCCCCCTTCTGCAGAAAGGCTTCGCTGCAAGTCCGTTCGCAGCAAACCTATCGACACAGCAATGCGACGCTTATCACCATTTTCATCCAAGGTAGCGTTCTTTTTCACTATATATACACCCACAGTACTTCTGCATATACATTCCCATTTCCCTTGCCTTCAGCCTTCCTGCTCTGAATCCTTCCCTGAGGTCCCTGTAGAAAAATTCGACACCGTACTTCTGCTCTACCTTCCTGCCAATCTCAGTCAGCAGTTCATGCTTCTGATACGGGCTCACCAGCAGGGTTGTCGAGAATGCATCAAAGCCTCTCTCTTTTGCTTCCTGTCCTATTCTATCCAACCTGGTATAATAACATTCATAACACCTGTTCTCAGCAAAGACCGCCTTGTTAAGAAATGCCTCAAGCCCATAGCCGTCCAGCTCCTCAAAGGGTATAGACTGATTCTCACATAAAAATTTTGCGAACTCCAGCCTCGCATTATATTCCATATAAGGATGTATATTAGGATTATAGAATGCCCCATAGATATCTATATTCTCTTTTTTAAGAATCTCCACCGGATATACAGCGCAGGGGCCACAGCACATATGGAGCAGTAGTTTCATCAGAATTCATTCCTTTCCACTTATTCCTTATTCATCCCCAGATGCTCATATGCCAACCTGGTAGCAGTTCTGCCCCTTGGTGTGCGGCTTATAAAGCCCAACTGGAGCAGGTACGGTTCGTATACATCCTCTATGGTCTGGCTTTCCTCGCCTATTGATGCTGCAAGGGTATCCAAACCAACCGGCCCGCCACCGAATTTCTGTATTATGGTAAGAAGCATCCGTCTATCAATATTATCCAGTCCCAGCGAATCTACATCAAGCATATCCAGACCCATCTGTGCCACAGCCAGGGTTATTTTTCCTTCAGACCTTACCTGTGCAATGTCCCTTACCCTTCTTAGTATCCTGTTGGCTATTCTAGGTGTTCCCCTGGACCTACTTGCAAGTTCTGCTGCAGCCTCATTATCTACGTCTACTCCCAATATTCCAGATGACCTTTTAATAATCAAATTCAGTTCTTCCTGAGTATAGATATCCAATCTGTGGATTATCCCAAACCTGTCCCTAAGCGGTGAGGTAAGAAGACCGGCCCTGGTAGTAGCTCCAACCAGGGTAAACTTTGGAAGGTCAATACGTATCGACCTCGCGCTCGGCCCTTTGCCGATGATTATATCAAGCGCAAAATCCTCCATTGCTGGATAGAGAATTTCCTCGACGGTTCTGTTCAAACGGTGAATCTCATCTATAAACAGGACATCATGTTCACCCAGGTTGGTTAGAATTGCGGCTAAGTCTCCAGGCTTCTCAATAGCCGGACCTGATGTTATCCTGATACTGACATCCAATTCATTTGCAATTATGTTGGCAAGCGTGGTTTTACCCAAACCCGGGGGCCCATACAGCAAAACATGGTCAAGTGGTTCCCCTCTCATTCTTGCCGCTTCGATAAATATTGAGAGGTTTTCCTTAACCTTTTCCTGACCAATATATTCACTCAGATTCCTCGGCCTGAGCGATACATCCATTTCAACTTCGTCACCTGTCAGGTTGGGTTGTATGATTCTTTCATCCATGTCAGTTCTCCTTAAGGTATTAGCTTTTTGAATAATTTTATCACAAGACAAACTATTATTGAATACAATATAAACAGGATTCTTGGATTCAGGTGGAGTTTATATCTCCAACTGAATCTTAGAAGCCGTTATCCAGGGATGTAGCGCCGCTTTTCTATAATATTGAAGCTGGAGTCTTAGCGGCAGTAGTCATCGGGCAAACTAACCAATTAAATAAATGCTGTACAAACTATGCATAAAAGATTTTGTAAAATTCAATAAACTTTTAATTCTTTTTGTAATATTATTGTCAATTTTGTCGATATTATGGTAAAGTATTAGTAATAAGTATAGATACAAAATATAAATTTCACAATCTTAATTAAGGTGGTGATGGTTAATTAACTTACCGTGTAAGTAGCGGTTAAGGGTCGTTAAAAATTAAAGGAGGAGGAAGTAGCTCTTGTCTAAAAAGAGAAAGAAAAATGCCGATAATTTATCGAAAGAGGAGAAGAAGGCTCTTTCAACTGTCTTGCAGCTTCCATCCAACAGAAGAAATGATTTTTATAAAATAGCTGGAAAAGTCTTAGCGCCTTCTGAAAAGAACATTATTGTGCATATTTTAGAGGTCCAATGGGACGGGATGGCTGCAAAACCACGAAACAGACAGTGTTATACTTTAGAAGGCCTTGTTTCAAAAGAACACCTGCAGCTTCTTGCATCAGCAGCTCTGGTCTACGTCGAAGAACAGAAGAAAGATGATAAAAAAGAATTTCCGAGTTTGTATAGGTATGTTTTTAATTATAACTTATAGGAGGGATAATTCTCTCCATTTTTATTTGTCGTTTCCAATTTCCTTTATCTTATTAACATATATATCAGTCAGTTCGTTAGCGAATTCTTCACTTGCACCTTCGCCAATCACCCTGCAGATAGGCTGTTCGGCATCGGGAAGCACCAGAACCCATCCACCATCCCTGTACACCTTCACCCCTTCAAAAAGCTCAATCTTGTCGCCCTCCTTGTCTTCAATCAGGCTCCGCATTACCTTGCCTTTTATCTCCCAGGGGCATGCAACCTCCTTCTTGCTGACATGAAAGTCAGGTATCATATCCAGTAATTGAGATAGTTTTAGCCTGTTCTCCTCCATAAAATCAATAATTTTCACAAGGCTTTCAATAGCATCAAAGTGGAAGGCAAACTGCTCTTTGGAATCTTCGCCTGAGTTGGGCAAATTTAAGCTGCTCATAATGTCCTGAATTGTTGTTTTACTCCTTACAATTCTACCATTATATAATTGGGCAAGATTCTCTATAACATTGGAAGCAGAGATAGGAACTACAGCAGTACTACCTCTGTATTTTTTAAAGAGTATAAGCGTTACCAGCGCAAGATAAAGGTCTTCATTTATGACTCGTCCAGTTTCGTCAACAAGTATCATCTTTTCACCATTGCTGTTCATTGAAACCCCGATATCTGCATTTGATAGCCTAACATAATTGGTGAAGTATATAAGTTCATTAGATGTTTTCATTTTTTGTCTGTTTTTAGAATTTACCACTTTAAGATCTACATACTCCAGTTTACATCCTAATTCTCTCAGAATTCCATTCAAAGTAGTTTGAACCAACTCTGAGTCAGTATTGATAAGTACTTTTAGATTAATATTGCTGGATTTAACCTTATTTAATATTGTTCGGGCATAAAAGGAACTATAGTCGCTAATAGTTGAAATTTTATTTATATCGTTAGCATCGCACCTTGCGAAATCTTCCCTTGTAAAAACATTCTCTATCTTTCTTTCCAAGTCTCTGCTTATATTAAAACCATTGGAATTAAGAAAATCAATTGTTAATGTTCTGCTGTTGTCTAATAGTGAAGAGATATGAACGCCTCCATCCATTCCATAAAACTTTACAGCAGTTCTCAGCATGGGTAGAAGGAGCCTTCCGAAATTATATACCTTTGCCCCTGAAGAAAGCAAACCAGCAATCATGGATGAATGAAACATATTTGAGGTACTCAGCCCATCATAACTAATACATATTTTTGAGCCCTTTTTATAGGTGGCTCCAAATGCAGCTCCAAGCTTTGAAGAAAATTCTGGAGTAATATCAATGTTTATTTCACCACTTATCCCTCTTGAACCAAAAAGTGACTTTGTATACCTGCTTCCCCATACAAGGTTTGTATTTATCTCTGTACCTGTGTCAATAGTCTTGTTTGGCCAGATTTTTATATTTGGCTTAACTACCGAGTTTTCTTTAAGTACTGAGTTATTTCCAATAACTGAATACTCAAATACCGAACTGCCTTCCATAATCTGAACCTTGTTGCATACTACAGCTCCTCTTAATTCTACTTTCCTCCCTATATAACAGTTTTTCCAGAGTATACTTCTTTTCACCGAACTACCCTCTTCAAGTATACAGTTGTCTCCTATGACCGAAAAAGGTTCGATTGTAACTCCCTTTTTTATCTTTGCTTTCTTACCTATAATAGCAGGCCCTTTTATATTGCAGGCCGGGTCTACCTCACTACCTTCACCTATCCAGATATTATTATGCCTACTACCCTCCAAGTTTACTTTTACTTTGCCCTCGAACATATCAATATGGGCATGGTAGTAAGCTTTTAAATCTCCAATATCGCACCAGTAACTTTTTGTTGTATATCCATATATAGGAAGACCTGATTTTAAAATATATGGAAACAAATCTTTACTGAAATCAACAGTTTCCCCTTTATTAAGCATTTTTAGAATTTCGGGTTCAAGAATATATATGCCTGTATTTACAGTATCACTAAATACTTCACCCCAACTGGGTTTCTCTAAAAATCTGGTTATTCTTCCGTTATTATCTGTAACTACAACACCATATTCAAGCGGTACATTGACCTTGGTTAATACCAAGGTTGCCAATGCTTTATTTCTTTTATGGAAATCTATAGCGTTGCCCAAATCGACATCGGTTAATGCATCTCCGCTGATAACTACAAATGTGTCATTGAGAAAATCCTCCGCATTCTTTACACTTCCGGCAGTACCCAATGGGGAATCTTCGGTAAAATACCTCATATTAACGCCAAAATCCCTACCGCTGCCGAAATGTTCTTTAATAATTTCAGGCATATACTGCAGGGTAACTGCAATGTCATAAAAACCAAAATTTTTTACAAGCTCCAAAGTGTATTCTATTATTGGTTTATTTGCAATAGGAACCATAGGCTTAGGAATATTACAGGTTAGAGGCCTTAGCCTTGTCCCTTCACCTCCAGCCATAATTACTACTTTCAATTATTTTCCACCCTCTCCTTGTTACTATGACCTATGCAGTAGTTTTGTTTTATTCGGATAATAACTCAATACCTTTGAATACAATATGTTTCTTCTATGAATATATAAATATAACCTCATTTACTATTACTTAAAATCTGGCAAACATGAGTTTAATAGTATACATGGAAAATGGTAAAGCTTGCTAACTATTTGTTTCTAATGTACCTATAGTATGCGTATTTAGGTTTTTTATTATTCTGTACCGTTCACACCTGCTGCAAGTAAAAACTTCATAAAAATTGAATTATATCTGTTCTTGCCTGTAATATTTATTGTAACCGATTTTTGCGATTTGCTTTCATCTGTTCTGCTTAATAACTAGGTTTTGGGATGAATTATAAATTGAATTTTGAAGATAATAAGATTGAATTTAAAAAAAAATGGAGGGATAACATGGCTACTAAAAATAAGTATATAACAAGCGGCGTTCATATATCTCCTTCAGCCGTAACAGTGGGCGATAAGGTTAAAATCTCATATGATGGCTTGCTTGCAAAATCGGGCGCATCTGAGGTATATGCACGCGTTGGTTTTGGCAACAGGTGGGAAGATGCTCAAGAATTGAGAATGTCAAAAACACCAACCGGTTTCGAGACAACAGTTCCAGTGACCAAACCAGTGCCGCTGAACATCTGCTTCAAAGATAATGCAGAGAACTGGGATAACAACTCAGGAATGAATTATACTTTTGATGTGAG
>JAWLGL010000072.1:0-9217 GCA_041685035.1 Clostridia bacterium | reverse complement strand
GAACTCTGACTTGATACTTTCGGCATCCATTAAGGATGAGTTCCAAGCTGCAGTGCCGGTTAACGGACCGGTCTCCTCAGAGTTTGGACTGAGAATTCATCCGATAACCAAGAAGGAAGAGTTTCATCCCGGTATAGACATTAAAGCTAATCAGGGAACGCCTATACGTGCTGCAATATCAGGAGAGGTTATTGAGGCCCGCAGGGGAACAACATTCGGTAATTTTATCAGGATAAAAAGCGGAGACGATGTCATAACGGTCTATGCCCACTGCCACAGTCTGAATGTCAAGAAAGGCCAACAGGTTTCCAGAGGTCAGGTAATTGCTGGGGTAGGGAATACAGGTATGTCGCTTGGGGCTCATCTTCACTTTGAGGTTTGGAAGGATGGCAGACCTGTTGACCCATCTCATCTTCTTCCGCAGTACCAATAAAACATAGTATCCCGGAAGTCTGCGTGCATCACCAGGTGGTCAGGAATAATATATGAAATTTAAGCTGTATAGTATGACAATATCGGTAAATCAACTTACAGTCCCGGTATTTTTAGCTGCTCTGGTTATGGGACAGCTGATAGACTATTTTTTTATTTTTCTGTTTGCATTTATTCATGAACTCGCGCATGTTTTTGCTTCAAGATTGCTCAGGCTTAGGACCCAAGCCATTGAAATCCATCCGGCCGGTATGTCTGCGGGAATAGAAATACCAAGTACACTTTCCTTTTCAAAAGAAATGCTTCTGTATGCGTCGGGTGCTGCGTCCAATATCATCATTGCCCTCCTCGTACTGGCTGTTGGCCCAATTCTTTCAGTGGATGCCGGGTTGGTTAACAGGATAGTACTGGTAAACCTGTTTCTAGCATGCCTGAATATATTGCCCATTTTTCCGCTGGATGGCGGCCGGATGCTGGAACTGGTGTTGAGGTACAAAGTCAGCTATTTCAAATCTGTCAATATATGCATTAAAACTTCCAGGATAACGGCACTAGCCACAGTAGTTCCCTCTGCCTTGATTCTGTATTATACAGGTAATATTTCATTGTTTCTTTTATGTGTCTTCATCCTTGTTTATTCATTTAAGAATGTAAGCTGGTTAAAATCCAAGTCCATCACCGATATACTACATAAAAAAAATTGCCTGAAAACCGGATATGTTTATAAATCCAGAATTATTGCAGCACACATGTCGGTTTCACTTATTAAATTAGCGGAAGAGTTTAATGCCGGAAGTTATTGCTTGATAGTAATTCTTGATGATTCCCATAAGGCTGCCGGAGTTGTTGGAGAGGTTGATGTAACAGATGGAATATTGCTATATGGGCCGAAGGCTATGTTGGCTAAGCTTGTCCCAGAAAAAATATGATATAACGTTCCAGATATGTTAAATTTACGATATTTTTTGACAATTGCTGATTATTGTGTTATAATACCGTAAAACTGAGGATGAGGTGATTTAATGATTGAAAAAGGTAGCCTATCCCGTATAAAGCAAGATATTGACACCTGTATTGGAGAGAGGGTACAGTTGATTGCCAATGGCGGAAGAAAGAAATCCTTTGTTAAAGAAGGAGTAATAGAAAACACCTATTCCAATATCTTCGTAGTAAAGCTTGACAATGACAGTGAACCGACCACCAGAAGGGTGACTTATAGTTATACAGATGTACTAACAAAAGCAGTCGAACTAATCAGGTGCAAGGATGATAAGAAAATACAAGTGAACTAACTGGAATAAAAAGCAGCAGCTCATGTCCACAAAGGCATAAGCTGTTATTTTTTTGTCCAATTGCTGTTAGGAGCCCCCGTATAAAAATTCCAACTATGGCAACAATATTATTACGGAGGTGGTATCAGAATGAGAGACAAAAAACTGTTTATCAAGTTTAAGAATGCAGGTTCAAAGTTCGGAGATTTCATTGATAAGAAAGGTTTTTACATAGTCATATTGTTATGTATTATGGTCATCGGAGCTACTGCTGCAATTGTATCAATAAGGGATTACAGAAATATAGGTTCAAATTTTTCTCTGGACAATAATAATGCTATTGACAGCGGTAATATTCAAACCGATATCGAGCCGGAGATACAGGAGGACAGTCATGCCTGGAGTGAAAGCAGTCCTGCAGATGAACCGGTTAAAGAGGATGCCGGAGACACTGAAGTGGAACCGGTTCAAGAAACCCAGGCCTCACAGAGCGAGCCTGAACCTGCCGAAACCGAGGCGCGTTCAGAGAGTAATACTTCTGATGAAGATGAAGACTCAAATGGGTCTGTGCCCGAATCCAATATAGAAAAACCCCAGATTCAGGTTGTGCCGGACAATAAACCTTTTAAACCGGTTTATCCTGCATATGGAAAAATAATAAATGAATATGCTGAAGACATGCTGATATTTTCGAAAACCCTCCAGCAGTGGACTACACACCCGGGTATCGATATTTCAAGCGATAAGGGTTCGACGGTGAAGGCAGCTGCGGATGGAGAGGTAAAAAGTGTAAAAAGAGACCCCAGATATGGTATTACCATCATCATAGAGCATGAAGGCGGTTGGGAAACTGTTTATTCAAACCTGTCGACATCGGATATGGTCAAACCAGGACAGAAGGTCAAACAGGGTATTGTAATAAGCGGAGTTGGCGATACGGCAGGCTTTGAGTGTGAGGATGAGCCGCATCTCCATTTTGAGGTTTTGAAGGACGGCAGGAATGTAGACCCGACCACTTATCTTCCCAAACAATAATTACTGTCAGGACAGCCGGTGAGAACCGGCTTTTTTTATGGGAAAAGGTTGGGTGGGTTGGTGTATGACGTTTCAATTTTGTTCTATATACCTGCAATATGGAATATATATTTACTGAGCATGACATTTAAGGGGGTCTTGGGGTTGTGAAAAGTTATATTGAAGAAAGAGCAATAGAGCTGGCTGAATATATAATCAATAATAAATCTACCGTAAGGGCTGCCGCCAAAAAGTTTGGAATCAGCAAATCAACCGTACATAAAGATGTTACAGAGAGACTGATGAAGATAAACTCAACTCTGGCAAGCCAGGCCAGAACAATTCTTGAGGAGAATAAGGCTGAAAGGCATATCAGAGGCGGGCAGGCTACGAAGCTTAAGTACAGTATGGTAAACAGACCGGGATGAAATAATGGTGTACTGATAGTGTGAAAACCGGCACATGCCGGTTCTTTTTTATCAGTCATATCTATGTATTTAGTATAATCTTTACTTTATCTTACAAGGAACTGGGTAAAATTAAAAATAGTTTGAACATTGTCATTTTATAATATATAATTTATATGAAATTATCGAAGGATTCAATGTATCTAAAGTGGGAGGAAGATGAGAAAATTGTTTGGATTCGGACAAGATATAGGAATTGATCTAGGAACTGCTACTGTGTTGGTCTATGTAAGGGGCAAGGGAATTGTACTGAGAGAACCATCTGTTGTAGCTATCGATAAGAACTCGAACAAGCTAATGGCTGTGGGTGAAGAGGCCAGGAGAATGCTGGGAAGGACACCCGGAAACATTGTAGCCATCAGGCCGTTAAGAGACGGGGTCATATCTGATTATGACGTTACTGAGAGAATGCTTAAGTACTTCATAAACAAGGTATGCGGTAAGAGGATATTTAAGCCGAGGATTATTGTTTGTGTTCCCAGCGGTGTTACCGAGGTTGAAAAAAAGGCAGTTGTAGATGCCGCTGAACAGGCAGGAGCCAGAAGGGTACATCTTATTGAAGAACCCATTGCCGCTGCAATAGGGGCAGGCTTGGACATTGCCAAAGCATGCGGGTCTATGGTGGTCGACATAGGTGGAGGAACCACCGATGTTGCGGTTATCTCACTTGGTGGAACGGTTGTAAGCTCTTCAATCAAGGTTGCAGGGGACAAGTTTGACGAGGCAATCGTAAGATATATGAGAAAAAAACACAATATTATGATTGGTGAAAGAACGGCTGAAGATTTAAAGATAAATATAGGGTGTGTATACCCACGTGTGCAGGAAATTACCATGGATATAAGAGGCAGAAATCTGGTCTCGGGCCTCCCCAAGACAATTGGAGTGTCATCCAACGAAATGCTTGAAGCCCTTGAGGAGCCTGCTACGGCCGTTGTTGAAGCTGTTCACTCGGTTCTGGAGAGGACTCCGCCTGAACTGGCTGCGGATATCAGCGACAAGGGTATTATGCTTACAGGTGGGGGCAGTATGATTCATGGACTGGATAGTCTGATTAATAAGAAGACCGGTATAGATGTATACCTGGCCGAAGATGCTGTGTCATGTGTTGCGCTAGGTACGGGTAAGGCCCTTGAAAACATGGAGGTCATAGAAAGAAGCCAAACCCTGAGGAGAAGGATGGATTAACAAATATAAAAATGAGACAGGGGGCAGCGGCACTGCCCCCTGTCTCATTTTTATATACCATTAATTGACTAAGCTGTGTAATGTGGTTAAAATAATCTTAAATACATAGACGGATGGAGTGACATGTGTTGAAAAAAAATATTTTTAAGAGTACAGTTTTCTGGCTTATTCTGGTTCTGTTTTTGGCAGCAGCCTATGTAATTTATCTCAATAGGGATAAGTTTGAAACCGTTATCATTCCTTTTGTAGTCGGAGCACTGGTGGCCTACCTGCTCAACCCTTTGGTTGGAATTCTGCAAAGAAGAGGGATTCCCAGGTGGCTGGCAATAGTAATCATATACTTGATGTTCATATTATTAACAGCAGTATGCCTGACTTTTTTCATACCGGTGGTTTACTCCAATATAAGTGAGCTAATATCGAATATTCCTCGGTATTCACAGCAGTATGAAGCAATGTTCAATAACTTTCAAAACTCAATAAGCTACAGTACCCTGCCTGTACAGGTTAAAGAAATAGTCATATCTCAGATACAAGGTAGCCTTGCATCAATACAGCAGTTATTCCTATCTTTTCTGAAGACTTCACTCGGCGCAATTAACAGCGTATTTTCACTGCTGCTCAATATTGTTCTTGGAATGATCATCGGGTTTTATATACTCAAGGACCTTGACTATTTCAAGACTAGGGCTGAAATTCTGGTTCCCAGACGTTGGAGAGGAACGGCGGTGTCAACGGCAGGTGAGATTAACGTCCTTGTTTCTGCATTTATTCAGGGACAGCTGATTATTGCAGCAGTAATAGGGATACTGGAGATAATAGGGTTAAGCATTATAGGGGTTAAATATGCTTTTATCCTTGGGTTGATAGGAGGAATTGCCAATATCATCCCATACTTTGGCCCGTTTATCGGAGCGGTTCCGGCAGTGGCAATAGCTTTTCTGGATTCACCTTTGAAAGCGCTGCTTGCAGTTTTAGTTTTTGTTGTGGTGCAGCAGATAGATAATGCCGTTATAACTCCGAGAATAATGAGCGAGAAGGTAGGAATGCACCCCCTGCTGATTATTTTTGTAGTGCTTCTGGGCGGAAGCCTGTTTGGCATACTGGGGCTTGTACTTGCTGTTCCGATAACAGCAGTAGTGAAGGTTATCGGAACGAAGATTATTGAGAAGATAGTATAAGCGGGAATAATATTCTAAGGGGGCGTGCTCTTGAAGTATTTCAGGTTCCTCCATACTGCCGATTTTCACATTGATATTCCCTTCTCATCACTGGCCCACCTTGACGGTACTGCCGCTGAGAGGAGAATTGAACAAAGGCTTCTGATTAAAAAAGTGATTCGAAAAGCAGCCGATGAAGAGGTTGATGCCATATTCATTTCCGGTGACCTCTTCGAGCATGAATATGTCTCCAGGGCTTCCATTTCATTTTTAAATGAATGCTTCGGTTCTATTCCCCATATAAGGGTTTTTATAAGTCCGGGCAATCACGACCCATATGTAAAGAACTCATATTACCGTTCTTTTCAGTGGTCTGAAAATGTTCACATATTCGATACCCAGGTCAGGGGAGTTAACCTTGACCATCTTAATGCATGTATATATGGAGTAGGATTTAATGACTTTCTGATGTTTGATTCAAAACTTAAGGAGTTTAAAGCCGAGGATGAAAGCAAGGTCAATATTCTGGTTACCCATGCTGATTTGAATAGTATGTCCGGGGGACAGGGCTACCATGGAATCACATCAACAGATCTGGAAGATTCAGGTTTGGATTACATAGCCCTCGGGCACATACATAAATATACAGACAGTCTCGTAAAAGGAAAGGCATGCTATCCGGGAAGTCCGATTGCCTTGGGATTTGACGAACCCGGGCCGCATGGAGTAGTTATCGGAGAGGTGTCCAAAAAGGGAGCATACCTGGAATTCCAATCTATAGATAAAAGGCAGTATGTAACGCTCAATATTGACGTGACAGGCTGCCAATCTCCGCAGTCTATGGCATCATACATTCTTGAAGCATTGAATACCAAGCTGGATCATAACAACTACTATAAGATAGTTGTGGAGGGTATGATTGAGAGCCGGGTTATCGAGGATGTTGAAGTATCAAGGAAAATTGTGGAGGAAGCTTTAAATGGATATGCTGCAGTGGTTCGGTATGAAGTTCTCCCCAAGTACGACTATGAAGATATGGTTCTAGGGAATGATTTAAAGGCTTTGTTTGTCAGGAAGATGCTGGCCGGTATAGATAGAGAAACCGACCAGGCTGAAAGGGTAAGACTGAGAAAGGCGCTCTACATTGGTATTTGTGCCCTTGAGGGAAGGAGGGCCAAATTGCTATGAAGCTTCAGCGACTGGTGATTTCAGGGTATGGCGGGCTAAAAAATATAAAACTTGAGTTGGAGGATGGCATTAATATAATCTATGGGCCGAACGAATCGGGAAAATCAACCATACAAGCCTTTATCAGGGCAATGTTTTTCGGCCATCGCAGGGGAAGGGCCGGTTTACCCGCCGAGAAGGAAAGGTTCATGCCATGGAGTGGAGGAGAGTATGGAGGGGTACTGGATTATGGACTTAGTGCCTCAGGGAAATATAGAGTTTGGAGGGATTTCAACACCGGAAAGGTAAAGGTGTTTGATTCAGCATTAAATGATATTACCGATACATTCAGCCACAGCAGAGGTATGGGGCCGCTGTTTGCTGAGGAGCACCTTGGGGTGGACTTTGACCTGTTTGTCAAAACCTGTTTCATTAATCAGCTTGGGGTAAGACTTGAGGAAAATGGGATGAAGGGTTTAGTTGAGAGATTGGCCAACATCCTGGAAACAGGTAGTGAAAGGTCATCATATACAAGGGCAAAAGAAGTGCTGGAAAAAATGTTGCTGGAAGAAGTGGGGAGTGAGAGAACTTCCGAAAGGCCTCTTAACAAGGTGCAGGAATCGATTAAAAAGCTGGAAGCCGAAAGAAGGCACCTTGAGGGCAGGCTGAAAAGGGTGTTGGAACTTGAAATGACTCTCAGGAATTGTAAGGAACAGGAGCGCAAGCTCTTAACAGAGACTGACGGCACACAGATACTGGATAATGAAAAGGAAACTCAAGAACTTCAGTATCAACTTGAGCAGAAGAAGAGGGAGTTGGCAGAGCTAGATTCCATTATACCCGCCGGTACTGCAATTTTTGATGATGAAGTGGCCGAAAGTTTAACTGATATGCAGCAGAGAATCCTGAGGTTGGGAAGAATCGGGCATATGCTTACTGCTGGGAGTACTTTTATAATTCTTGCCGGAGCAGCGTTGATGGTTGTATTACCCGAATTTCTGGCTGCAGGTTTGGCATCATGCTTTATCGGTCTGCTAGGCTTTTTGTACCGTAAGTGGAAACACGTTGAGATGTCCCGCCTGCAAGAGGAACTCAGCGATATACTAGATGCTGCTGGAGTATACAGCGTGAACCAGTATGTTGAAAAGAAGAGGGATATGTCATTTGCTGCAGAGAAAAAGGCGCTAATAACTGAGTCAATTAATCTCATCAGAAGTCAAGCCTCTACAGAAACAGGCAGAGACCTACAGCTTAGAATAAAGGAACTTGAAACAGAGATAAAGGTTCTCACCGAGGACACTTCGAAGCTTGCTTCAATAGAAGAAGAGCTGTTATTACTCCAATCCCGGAAAACCGAGATTGAGGAGCTTGGATACTGTATACGGAAATCACTTGAGTTGATGGAGGAAAGCTGTAAAGAGCTGAAGGAAGGTATCGAGCCGCACTTGTCAGGTACATTGTGTGAGGCATCCCAAAGACTTACCGGTCGTTATAATGATGTCAGGGTAAGTTCCGGAGATTCTGATATAAGAGTATCTTTACAAAACGGGAAGGTAGTTTCTCTACCATTTCTTAGTGACGGGACTGCCGATCAGATATATCTTGCATTAAGACTGACCATGGCCGGTATGCTGTCAGCAAGCCGTGAGCCTTTACCCTTGATGCTTGACGAGGTGTTTTCCCAATATGATGATGAAAGGCTTAGGATGGCTGCAGCATATATAAGAGATATGTCGGCTCACCACCAGATAATTTTGTTCACCTGCAGAGAGCATGAACTGGAAGTAATGAGCAGAGAGATACCCCAGGCAAATATAGTAAGGTTGAGCAGGTTATTTGCAAAAGAATATGAGGTACCCGAGAGCGATAATGAGGATTAGGTCATCCGACCCTTCGATTATCAGAAGTACAAATATAGCTAGAAGGATAACCTCTTCACTTTTCAGAAGCTCGAGGATTCGTGAAAAGTCCAATGACTTTCCAAGGCCATGCCGGGATTTTTCGCGACCAGGGTCTTCAGTACCTGTTTTGCGTGGAGCCTCCAATTGAGGCGGCCCACTCCGGAATGGCCCGGAAGCACTGCTGTGAAGGGGGGAAATCCTGGATACTTTTCCTTCATGTATGTAGTTCTTATCCTCAAATACTGGTTTTCTACGTTGGTTTTGCATTATCGTCACTACTTTCCATCTTAGTCATCATTTCCATTATATGTGCCATTTTAAGCATCTTAGCCAGTTCATCCACCTTATCCTGACGCTTGCCGCTCAGATAGGGTTTAAGTGCGGACAGGAGTTTCTCCCTTGGGTCATCACTATTTCTGGCCATATCAAGAACCTGTTTGAGTTTCAAAAACATCTGCAAGGTTTCAGCATCAAAAGGCATGCCTGAGCTATTGCCCCTGTTCTGGTCGTCACCTTGGGAGGCTTGAGGTTGAGCCTGATTACCAAGGAGATTGACAAGGTTTTTTAGAGCGTCAGGCATATCGCCTTTCCCCAGCATATCCTTTATCTGATTAAAT
>JAWLGL010000071.1:0-9452 GCA_041685035.1 Clostridia bacterium | reverse complement strand
ATAGATCCCGACACATCAAGTTTGCCGTGTTGGTTGGGAGGAAGGTCAGCATCGGGGTTGTATACGTACCCCTTTACCTCAGCCTTATGATTGGAGACTGTAACAATTCCGCCAAGTGGTCCCTCTCCTTTAATCTGGATGGTAAGCTTGTCAGTTGGGTTCTTGAGCATTGCCCCCATCATTGCTCCTGCCGTCAATGTCCTCCCCAGCGCAGCTGTGGCAACAGGAGACAGCCAGTGCGTCTTCCTTGCATTCTCCACAAGCACAGTAGTCTCAGCCGCAAAGGCCCTTAGTCCCTTGTTCTTATCAATCATTCTCAATAATCTGTCGCTCAAATGCTCCAATCTCCTTTAACTTGTTTCACAAGATTTACTGTATATTATAACTTAAAATAACAGCCAAGATGCTAAAAATCCAAATAATAGGCTATAAATAAGCACTTCAAAATAAAGCTTTCCAAAAAGTTCTCTTTTCAAATAACGATCCTTCATATATATGAACCCTTCCAAATTATGCGGGAAGGGAACAGTACTGGCTAAATCTGTATATATAAACATCAGGCCACTTAAAAATGCAAATCTAAGGCCAAAGGAAAGCTCTCCCAGCGCACCTAGAATTGGATAAAGGACAATGGACATTAGAAGGCCTCTAAGTAGTTGAACAGGGATAAACCATTTCGAAACATACTTGTTCTCATTTTCATCCGACATATTTCTTAGAAAGTCAAGCAGCCTATTCTTCTGCTCATAAAGCTCTTTTCCAATTCTTAATCCTAACACTCCGGCAATTGTGTATGAAGCTGTATGGATAACGGTAAACCAAAAACTAAAAACTATGTACTCCAAGATTCTTCCCCCCTAAATAAATTTATATGAACGCAATGCGAAGCTTGTCACCTCTAATATAGCAAAAATCGTCAGAAGCAAGCAGTGCTAGAAGCAAAGAAGCTGAGGAACGGAGCATACTTAAAGGTATGTGAGTACCGAAGCGACTGAAGCGACAACGCAATGCGAAGCTTATCACGATTTTTGCCAAACAAATGAAAACCCTGGTATGTACATACCAGGGTGGGCTATCACTTATGTGAACTGTACAAGCTATATAACCCTTGAAACATTCGCAGCCTGAGGTCCTTTTGCGCCTTCGATAACCTCAAATTGAACTTCCATTCCTTCTTCCAGTGTCTTGTAGCCATCCATTTCGATAGCTGAAAAATGTACAAATACGTCTTTTCCATCTTCTCTTTCGATGAATCCGAAACCTTTCTCCGGATTGAACCACTTAACTTTACCTCTTTCCACTTAACATTCCTCCATTTTCTTAACTTTTCATGTGGCCTCTTTTAAAACCACGTTCATAGTTTAGCATACTCAATTTTGGTTGTCAACGATTTATGACTTACAATGCTGCTACAATATGTCTTTTTATGTCGTTCAAAAATACTATATGTTGTAATATGCTGCGCTCATATGCTAGATATCTGGCTTAATATACCCTAAAATGTATATATTTCATACCTACTTCATCCAAGAAAAATCCGTACTCCTGTTGTTTCCGTTCAGGAAATCGATAGCCTTCTGCAGCTGGGTGTCATCTTCCTCATTAATCTGCAAGGAAGTTCTGTGTTTTTCCGGCAGTTCCACTTCTATATCCGGCTTTATGCCTGTTCCGTGAATATTAATACCATTTGGAGTAAAATACTCGGAAATGGTCACTTTCAGAGCACTGCCGTCACCCAGCTCGAACACATCCTGTACAACTCCCTTGCCAAAAGTCTTGGTGCCGACTAATACTCCCTTCTTGGTATCTTTTAGAGCTCCGGCCAATATTTCGGAAGCGCTTGCACTCCCTTCATTTATGAGTACAACCATCGGAATCTGGACCTGCCTTGCATCCGAATTCCAATTTGTCCTTTTCTTATTTTTATCTTCTGTATAGACTATGATTCCCCTGGGCAGAAGCCTATCAGCTATGTCAACAACCTCGGTCAGCAGTCCCCCGGGATTGTTCCTGACGTCAATTATGAGAGCTTTCATGCCCTTCTTTGCCAGCCTGTTGTACGCCTTCGAAAAATCTTCATACGTCTTCTGGTCAAATGAAGATATTCTTATATAGCCTATGCTGTTTTTCAGCATCTTATCCTTTATGGTTTTAAGAACTATCTTATCCCTGGTTATCTCTTTTTCAAAAGGTTCTTTTACATCTTTCCTCATGATGGTCAATACCACCTTGGTTCCTTCAGGCCCTTTCATCATGCTTACTGCTATATCAAGCTCACTGCCTTTGACATCCTTGCCGTCCACCTTGATTATCTTGTCCCCCGGCAGTATCCCTGCCCTTTCACCAGGAGTATCCTCTATTGGGGATACAACCGTGATAAGGTTGTCTTCCTTGTCTGCCGTAACAACAATACCTATGCCTGCATAGGTTCCCCGCGTATCGGTCATCAGAGCTTCATACTCCTTGGCACTAAGATACCCGGTATACGGGTCTCCCAGAGCTTCGGTCATACCGTCAACAGCGCCCTCCAAAAGCACTTCCTGGTCAGTACCCTTATAGTAATATTTGTCAAGCAGTGCCTTTACCTTATTAATTTTAGTTATATCAAAGCTCTGACTCTTCACCTTGTCAATAAAATCCATACCCAGAACATTCCTTGAAAAAAGGAATGCAGATACTGCAAAAGTCAGAGTCGATGTAATCAGAACCAATGATATTATTCCTAGAGCCAACTCTTTTCTTTTAAACAAAATTATCCTCTCCCGACTTATCAAATATATGTTATTTTTATTTTCGCCCATCAGCGATTATACCATACCTATATTATATAACGGATTATAAAGAACAAAAACCCCCTTTTTTACAGGGGGTATAATATCATGCTTATTTGCTTACATAGTTCAGGGGATTTACAGGCGTTCCGTTTTCCCTGACTTCAAAATGCAGATGCGGCCCGGTTGAAAGCCCCGTACTACCTACCTCTGCAATTTTCTGGCCTTTCTTTACTTCAGCTCCTTCGGATACAAGCAGCTTGGATGCATGAGCATACAATGTGGATTTCTTATCACCATGGTCTATAATCACTGCTTTACCGTATCCTCCATACCAGCCTGAGAATATTACCGTACCGCTGTTTGATGCAACTATACTGGTACCGGTGGATGCGGCAATATCAACACCATTATGCATTTTCCTTTTTTTCAGTATGGGATGCATCCTGGAGCCAAAGTGGGACGATATTCTTGAATACCCTTTTACCGGCCACTGGAATGTCTCTCCACTAAAGACCTTACTGCTGCCCTGATGAACACCTTTAATCTTTTCTTTCAGTTCTTCAGATTCCCGAAGCTGCTGGTCTATGGCAGCCTCAAGGTCTTTCTGCCTATAGGTAAGATTTCTTAGATACAGGTTTCTGCTTCCCCTGTAGCTGTCAAGCTTTCTTTTGACCGAATCCTTTGACAGCCTTATTTTTTCCCTCTGTTCCTTCTGCTCTTCAAGATTCCGTTTGCTCTTTTCAATCAATTCTATATTTTCTGATGTAGTATCGAGCAGTTTCTTATCATACTCCATTATCTGCTCTATTATCTGACACCTTGAGAAAAACTCAAAAACACTATCGGAGTTCAGCAATATCTCCAGATATGTAACTTCACCGTTCTCATAGAGAACCACCATTCGAGCCTTTAACAGCTTGTCCAGCTCCTTAATCTTTTCCTCAGCCTTTTTCAACTGCTCTTCCTTTTCCTTTATACTGAGGTCAAGGCTGGAAATCTGTTTGGCCAGTGTTTCAACAGACTCTCTTGCACTGTCTATTTGGCGGTCCAGATTCTCAATTTCTCTTGTTACACTACTTTTCTGGCCTTTCAACTGGTCTAGCTGCTGCATCTTCTGGCTTACGCTGTTTGTATTTTTCTCCAACTGCTTTTTAAGTTCCGTGACCGTTTCACCGAAACAAGGCAAGGACCAGGCAAATAAGACCAGAATCAATACAGTTAGTGTAGTTCTTTTCATTCTCTTATCCCTCCGCAAATCACACTCGCAAATATTTTCTGATTGACAATACACTCCCTATACAGGAAATGCCAATACCAATCACAAGATATATAATTAAAAGCTGTGTCGAAACATCATTGAAACCGACCAGCCCCGGTATCCCCATTTCTGAGCTTGCATCCCTTCTGCTTATATAACCTATTACCGCTTCATAGCCCTTTGAAATGGTAAACAAGGCAATTATCGAAGCCACTGCCCCTATAACCATGCTTTCTATTATAAAGGGCAGCCTGATAAACCAGTCTGTAGCCCCTATATATTTCATTATACCAATTTCTTTCCTTCTTGCAAAAACGGTTAGTTTTATTGTATTTGCTATGATAAATACTGATGTAATACTAAGGAGAACCAGAACAACAAGGCTAACCACCCTGGTAATATGCATAATTCTCACTACCTGGTCCAATACCTCTTTAAAATAATTTACCTTCTGTATCTCCGGCATACCCTCCAACTGCTTTACAAGCCGGTCACCGTCCTCAGCTTTATTCAGAGTCAGAATAAATGACGGCCTCAGTGGGTTATTCTCACTGTCATACCCCTCAAGGAGTTTTTCATGCCCCTTGAACATCTCTCTCTTCTTCAGATTTTCAAGTGCCTTCTCCTTTGACTCAAAGTCAATACTACTGGTCAGGCCAAGGCTTTCTATCCTGCTCCTGAGTTCGTCAATCTTGTTCTGCTCTATATCAGCATCCATAAAGGCTTGTATTTTCTGGCTTGATTCTACCTGTTTACCCAGAAAACCTATATTTGAACCTATAAGAACGAAAATCCCGAATATAACCAGCGCAGCTGCAACAATAGCTACTGATGCAATGCACATCAGTTTGTTTCTCCAGGTGTTGGCAATACCTTCCTTAATAATATACTTGACGGTTTTCAGCCTCAACGGTATACCCACCCTTCTCCTGGTCGCTTACAATTCTTCCCTTGTCTATTGCAATAACTCTCTTTTTCATACTATCAACAATTTCTCTGGCATGAGTGGCAACAACCACGGTGGTTCCACGTCGGTTGATATCGTTCAGCAGTTTCATGATTTCAAGTGACGTTTCCGGGTCAAGGTTGCCTGTAGGTTCATCAGCCAGAAGAACTACCGGATTATTTACCAGAGCCCTTGCCAGGGCCGCCCTCTGCTGCTCTCCACCCGACAGCTCATGGGGATACTGGTTGGCCTTTCTGCTCAGACCTACAAGCGCCAGCATCATGGGAACCTGTCGCCTGATTTGTTTTGGAGATGCTTCAACAACGTGCATGGCAAAGGCAACATTTTCATATATTGTGAGATTGGGCAGGAGCCTGAAATCCTGAAATACTATCCCAAGGCTTCTTCTCAAATAGGGCACCATTTTCCTTGACATAGTGGTCGTGTCAAAACCTCCAACACGCACACTGCCGCTGGTTACATCCTCTTCCTTCAGCAAAAGTTTTATAAGGGTAGATTTTCCTGAACCGCTTGCCCCCACTATAAAAACGAACTCGCCTTTTTCAATCATAAGCGATACCCCACGCAGAGCCTCTACCCCACTGGGATATTCCTTGCATACATTTCTAAGCTCTATCACAACAATACTACCCCCGATTCGGCACATTGACCAACTGCAACATAATTTTACAATAATTTTAAAAATTCTTCAACATTCCATTTCGGTCTTTAGATGGCGCCACTCTTGTTTTTTCTCAAATTTCAAAGCCTTTTCAGGTATTCTCTGATAAGCAGCCCTATCCTGAAAACCACAGCATCATCAAAGTTCTTTAAATCTAATCCTGTAGTTTTCTGTATCTTGTCCAGTCTGTAGACAAGTGTATTCCTATGCAGATACAGCTGTCTGGCAGTCTCGCTGACATGAAGGTTATTTTCAAATAATTTGTTGATGGTAAGCAGGGTATCGTCATCAAGCAGTTCATCATCAACATCCTTGAATACTTCATCAAGGAAAAGTCTGCAGGTTTCAGCAGGCAATTGGTATACCAATCTTCCCAGGCCCAGTCTATTGTAGTTTATTATGTACTTACTGCCGTAGAATATTTCTCCGATGGTTAAAGCAGTTTGGGCCTCCGAGAATGACCTTGTCAAATCACTCATGTTTTCAAAAACTCCGCCTAAACCTATATACGCCTTTACCATAGCCTCGCTGTTCAGTGCATCAATTATCATAGACGCCGTTTTTTCAAGGTCGTCATTGTTATCAGGTTTTAATTCTTTTACCAGTACCGTGTTAAGCTCGTCCAGGGTAACTATGAAATCCTTGTTCTTATTGGGGAACAGGCTCTGAACAATCTCAAAAGTATTTGTCTTGCTGGCTTTCGGTATCCTGACAAGGTAAATTATCCTTGAGACATCCTTATCAAAATGAAGCTCCTTCTCTTTTACCGCTATTTCTCCGTGCGGTATTTCACCCAGTAGAATCCCCCTTATAAAATTTGACCGGGTTACGTAGCTTTCCTTGAGGTTCTTGAGGTTGATAATACATATGCTGATTGCATGTATGTAGTTAATGGCTTCCTGATTTGGGTTTTTAATAAAGACTATAAAATCAACCGTTTTATCACCGAAATACTTCTGGTAGACATACTCTCCAACCAGGCACACACTTTCATCGGTCTCCACTACGGTCGAAATGTTCTCATCCAGCAATCCCACCCTGGATTCATCAGAGCAACCCAATATTGTTCCGGTTTCATCGCAAAAACCGAATTCAACATTGATAAATCCCTTAATCTGGTTAACAATATCCTGGATATATTCGGCCACTGTTTTACCCCCTGTTAAGAGTACGAAACATCTTCTCTTCCCATAAAGCCTGCAACAAAAGTATTCGCGGGATGGTTGTAAAGCTCGTCCCATGTTCCCATCTGCTCTATGCTTCCCTTGTTCATTATTATGGTTTTGTCACCCATGCGGACAGGTATGGTATCACTGTCTACTGCCAGGATGGTTGTAATCTGAAGCTTCTGCTGTATTTCCCCTATTTCATCATAGAGTGTTTTCTTGGTGTGCTCATCGTAAGTTGTATTTATTCTGTCAATGAGGATTACCCTTGGGAGCTTGACCAAGGCCCTTGCAAATGCCACTCGCTGCCTATCAAAAACGTCAAGGTCGGCAGGATATTTCCCCATCAAATGAGCAATTTCAAGTACATCTGCAGTACTTGATATTCTCTCTTTTATATGCTTTGCATTTAGTTTTCTGAATTTCAGCCCGAATTCCATATTTGCAGCAATACTCATATGGGGATACAGGTTGTGGTTCTGGTAAACCACAGCTATATTCCGTTCGGTAGGGTCTATAAGATTAGCAAGCTGCTCATCAATAAATATATTTCCTGACGAAGGCTCTTCAAGCCCCGCAATCAATCTCAAAAGGGTAGACTTGCCGCATCCGGACGGACCGGCCAGCACAACCAGTTCTTTATTCTGAATATCCACTGTCACATTATTTACAGCAAGGACTCCGCCGGGAAAACTCTTGGAAACCTTCTCCAGCCTGATAGCAGACATTTTCTTTCCTCCTATGGTAAACACTGAAAGGTAAGATATAATTGATTATACCATAGTAAAATAAATTTTTCACTATATTGATTTTGGGCTGATGGTATAATCTATTGCATTTTAGCTCTGGAATACATATAATTTAAAACCACAGAACACTTGTAAAGGAGGATTCGGCAGATGTCGGAAATAAGGGTCGGTATAGTCGGTGCAACAGGATATGCCGGTGTTGAATTGGCAAGAATACTATATGGTCATCCTGGTGTTACCATTTCCAGTGTGGTCTCCAAGAACTTCGAAGATAAGGACATCTCAGAGGTATATCCCAATTTGACAGGCCTGCTGGATATAAGATGTACAGGCTTTGATGCATCTGCCATGTCCAAGGAATGCGATGTGGTCTTTACAGCCCTGCCCCACGGTGTATCCCTTGATATAGCTGCCGGGCTTGCTGAGCTTGGCACAAGAGTTATCGACCTCAGCGGCGACTACAGATACAACTCTGTAGAAATATATGAAAAGTGGTATGGAATACGTCATACCCATCCTGAACTGCTCGAAAAATTCACATATGGGCTTCCCGAGATTAACAGGGAAAGCATAAAGGGCAGCAGCTTTATTGCAAATCCCGGATGCTATCCGACTTGCAGCATTCTATCGCTGGCGCCCCTGATTTCGGCCGGAATTATTGATACTGGCTCCATAATAGTTGACGCTGTCGCAGGGGTATCCGGTGCCGGAAGAACCTCCAGCCTGCCTTTCCAGTTTACTGAATGCGAAGGGAATGTGAAAGCTTACAAGGTAGCATCACATAGGCACACCTCGGAGATTGAACAGGAGCTGTCGATGATGGCCGGCACCCCTGTCACTATAACCTTTACTCCCCATCTTGCTCCCATCAAGAGGGGAATTCTCCTGACAGCCTATGCATCCATGACCGAAAATGTTTCGAGGAACGGTCTTGAGAAATTATTCAGCGATTTTTATAAGGATGAACCTTTTATACGGCTGCGGACAGACCAGCGCTACCCGGAAACCAAATGGGTTGCAGGCTCAAACTTTGTTGACATATCTGTGACTCCGGATGAACGGACAGGCAGGGTAGTTGTAGTTGCAGCCATTGACAACCTTGTTAAGGGAACTGCCGGACAAGCTGTCCAGAACATGAATATAATGTTTGGCCTTGACGAGACCAGCGGCTTGAAGTACCCAGGCCAGTATATTTAATATGGAGGAACCAATATCTTGAAAGATATGGATAGAATGACCGGTATTTCTCCTGAGCTTCTCCTTTCCATGGAGAAACTCAAGGGTAAGACGGTAGTAATAAAATACGGTGGAAAGCTTGCCGCCAGCAGCAGACTCAGGAAAGCAGCAGTTGATGATATCATCCTGTTGAAGCATGCAGGTATCAATCCTGTTGTTGTCCACGGAGGCAGTCCTGATATCAATAGTTTCCTTGCAAAGCAGGGTATAAAAAGCACGTTTTATAAAGGTCTACGGGTAACCAGCCCTGAAGCCCTGGAAGCAGTACAGATGGTCCTTGTAGGGAAAACCAACAAAGAAATCGTATCATTAATCAATCTTAGGGGCGGCAGGGCCATTGGCCTTTGCGGTATAGACGGAAATATGATTCAGTGCGAGCGGCTGAAAAAGGACCACAGCGGAAATAATATTAATTTGGGGTATGTAGGCAGCATTGCTTCGGTAGACACTGAGCCCCTTGAAGTCATCTTGGCAGGGAATTATATACCTGTAATTGCTCCTATAGGCATCGGTACCGGCGGCGAGAGCTACAATATCAATGCTGATACTGCCGCAGGCAAGCTGGCTGCCGCTCTAAAGGCTGAGAAGCTCGTACTGCTGACCGATGTCAGGGGTATTAAGAAATCGCCCGAAAGCCCTGA
>JAWLGL010000070.1:0-9456 GCA_041685035.1 Clostridia bacterium | reverse complement strand
TTCCTCAAAAAACAGAAAGAAGTCTACAACAAGGACTACGATATATTTTTTATAGCTAAAACCGACGGTTCATATCATACTACCAGTGGAAGAGCCTCTGCCAAACTGAATACAAGGGCATACTGGCCTCTTGTAATGCAAGGACAGGTGGTTGCTTCAGATCCAGTGGTATCAAAGTCTACAGGTAAAGTAGTTTCGGTTATCATAGCACCTATTAAGGACGACAGCGGAAATGTTATAGGGGCTTTGGCGGGAAACGTGCTGATTGATAACATAAGGAGTCTGGTCTCAACCAATAGAAGTTATTCATTCATGGTTAACAGCGAGGGTCTGGTAATTATCCATGATGATCCGGATATAGCACGTACCCTCAACTTGACAAAACTCGAAATAGAAGCTACAGAAAAAGAAACTGAAGCTGTGAAAAAGAAGAATGAGCTTCTTCAGAAACTTGATTTATCGCCGGACCAAAAAGAAAATCTGAATCAGCTGGGTGAAAAGATGCTAGGTGTTCAGAATAAATTCAAGGATAACCTGCAGAATCTAAAAGCAGAGAATATCTATTTGGATGAAAACTACTCGCAAGAATATGAGTTCCAAGGAGATAAGTTAAGAGCAGCATTTCTTCCTATAAATGCCGGCAAGTGGACAGTTGCTGTTTCAACCCCTCTTAGTATGATAGACGAGAAAGCAGACCAACAGTCTAAGGTGAATGTTATTATTTTCCTTATATCAATGTCGGTCATTACAGTAGTGGTAATAGTCTTTGTTAGCAGTATTACCAAGCCTATAAATGAACTCAATATTGCCGTGGAAAAAATTGCGGATGGGGATTTATCCAGAAATATAAATATAGAATCCAAGGACGAAGTAGGAAACCTTGGGAACAATATTAACAAGATGATTGTACACCTGAAATCCATGGTTCATAATATCAATAAATCAGCTGAGTCGGTTACATTATTTAGTCAGCAGCTCCACACAACTGTTGGTCAGACCAGCGATTCCATCCAGGAAGTAACCAAGGATATATCGACCATTAATGAGGAAGTGGTTAAAAGCTCAAAAATAATGCACGATGCTGCAAGCATAGTTTCAGAAGTGTCTCAAAGTGCATACCATATTGCACAGTCTTGCAGCGAGGCCAATGATAAGAGCAGTGTAACGGTTGGATCTGCAGTTGAGGGTGGGCAAGCACTTGAAGAAGCTGAGGAATCCATGAGAAATATGATGGATTCAATGGACAACATCTCTGCTGCAATCAATATGCTGAGTGAATCTTCCAAACGTATCAATGACATAGTAGAGGTTATTTCCACAATATCCGACCAGACAAACCTGCTTGCTTTGAATGCAGCAATTGAGGCTGCAAGAGCAGGCGAAAACGGCCGAGGATTTGCAGTAGTGGCCGAGGAAATCAGGAAACTAGCCGAGCAATCCAACCTTTCAACCAATGAGATAAAGGGAATAATTAATGTTACTTTGGAGAACACTGAAAACTCAGTAAAGGCAATCAACCAGGGCAACAAATCAATTACAGAGGAACAGCAGAAGTTCTCGGCCTTGAGGAATCACTTCAACAGCATCATTGAGAACTCTAAAATGGTTGCTTTATCGATTGAGAGCATAGCCACTTCTGCAGAAGAGCAGTCGGCTCAGTCACAGGAAATAAATGCAACAATAAAAGGTGTCAGCGGCTTAATTGATTCGACGTCGGAGAGCACATCAAATCTCAATGCTACTGTTGAAGAACAGTCGGCGATGCTTCAGGAGTTGAATGCAACGGCCGAGAAGCTTCATATAATGGCCCAAGAGCTTAACGAGACAGTAAAGGTATTTAAGACCGAAGAAGAATAAGACGATAAAAATACCCCCCTGAGCCTTTAGGCTCAGGGGGGTATTTTAAGATAGGTAGAATTTTACTGATTACAGGTCACCTGCATCTTTAACTTTGGGTTGACTGATTATAGGCTTCTTTTTCAAGCGGTTCAGGTCATTTGATTCCAGTACCAGGGAGTCGACGTTTTTATTGACCTTTTCCAGGTTGGCCATACTGCAGATTCCCTGAAACTGTGCTCCTTCCTCAATAGTCAGCCCTTTTACGCTGATATCGCCTTTAAGCTTTGCAGTTGAAGCAAGCTTCAGTTGGTCTTTGCACTGCGCGTTCCCTTCAATGGTACCTGCCAAATCGATATTAGCCGCAGAAACATTGCCTAGAATTAATGCCGTTTCACCAATTATCAAATCACCGTTGACTTTGACATTTCCCTTTATTTTGCCATCAATTCTTACCTTTCCGTCAGCATTGAAGTCGCCATCAAGGGTTGCTCCACTGCCTACGAGGGTGTCAAACACTGAAGTTCCGGAGAAAAGTTTTTTACCGAACATTATATACCCCCTTATAATATACGCTTTCAATTTTATATAATACCAATAATTTGACACTATGTCCAGCGTGTCGGGAAAAGATAAAGGTGTATATTGCAATGCCGGCAAGCTGATGGATTATTTTTGTAAGGTTTGCCATACAAGGAATAAATGTTTTAATAAAAAATATATATACATAGAAACACATAATAGGCTGGTATGATGTGAAAACTATTGGAGTAATTTACTGTCCTGCAAATATAAATGAAGCTGTCCTGGTTAACAACCTCCATAAGATTGCACCTGTGACTTTGACGAAGTTCCTTCTGAAAAGACTGCCTCCGGTATGGGAAAGCATAACTATGGAGAAACTGGGGGTAGAGGTGATTACTATTCAATACCCTCTGACTGCTGAGGTATTTGAAAGGGCTTCAGAAAACAGTATACGGAAAATGTGTATAAAGGTTGAAGCTTACCTGAGGAAACTTAATATCCATAGAATTGTACTTGAGGACGGTATTGCCTCTAATAGAACAGCCGGTACCTATTTCAAGTCCCTTGAGGCAATCCGGTGCTTTGACGGCAGAAGACTTTTTGTCCTGTGTTTTGAAGACATACTGGGTTTAATCTGCAAATTTTTAAAGATTGGCATGAGCAGCTTAAAGGTAGGCATAATAAGTGACACACCGAACAGTATCCAGACAGGTATAATAAAAAGAATCGCCCGGGAAATAAGGTTCTTGAGTATACTTACCAGTAATCAGGATAGCTTTACTTCAATAGTGGAAAGTATCTATGAGGACATGGGATTGGTAATCCAAGTTAACAATAATATCTATAATACTTTGAATGACTGCAGTATTGTTATCAATTTCAGTTATGACTCCAGGATTATAGACCAGTGTAAATTGTACGACCGTGCGGTGATTATAAATTACGGGGGTGATATTCAACGCAGAGACTTAAAGGGTATAGTAATCAACGATATAATTATGCAGACTGCGTCAATTTCGTTAAAACAATATCCCTGGGCTGGCCGGTCAGGATTCTGCGAAGCGCTGATAGCGGGTGAAGCCGACGAGAATCTGTTAATGAAGCATGATTCTGATTCTTCGGAAGTCCTTAAAAAAATGGGATATACAGCAGTTGAGTTTATAGGAAGGAACGGTAAGATTGATATGTCTGAGTTCCGAAAATTAGTAACCGATTATAAAAACAGAAAGATTGTTTAAGATTAAGGTGAACTGATAAAAGGCGGTCCTTTTTGTCGGATTTGCTGCACAACTCAGTTCTTTAGCTAAAATGTCTAAATTCTTGACAATATTTTTTATGTATTTTATAATTAAGTGAACTCGGAACCATACTGCTTCATAAAGCACTGTCCAGGCACTATTGCAGTGCGTTTATATTTTCAAAGTGAAATTCTTTTAAAAGGAGAGGCATGTAATGATTGGAAAGGAAGTTATCTTAACCTACGAGGGTTTGAAAAAGCTTGAGGATGAATTGGAGCATTTGAAAAGTGTTAAGCGAAGGGAAATAGCGGAGAGGATAAAGTCTGCACTTTCCTTCGGGGATATTTCTGAGAATGCAGAGTACGATGAGGCAAAAAATGAGCAGGCATTTGTTGAAGCAAGGATTGCCCATATTGAAAACATGCTGAAGCATGCAAAGGTTATTGATGAGGATGAAATAAGTACAGACCTTGTTGGCCTGGGTACCAAGGTAAGGGTTCTCAACCTGGATGAAAATGAGGAAGTTGAATATACAATAGTTGGTTCTACAGAAGCAGACCCAAGTAATTTCAAAATTTCCAACGAGTCTCCGGTAGGAAGTGCCCTTATGGGTAAGGCTGCCGGAAGTGAAGTAAAGGTGTTGGTTCCGGACGGGACAACTAACCTCAAGATTCTTGAAATCTATAAATAATTATGGTATTTCTGTAGAACAGTTTGCTGGGGTCAGTAAACTGTTCGTTTTTATATAGCATAAAGATAAGGAGGCTTTTTATGGACAATCAGAATAATGAAACCTATGATTTGAACGAGATACTAAGGGTAAGAAGGCAAAAACTTGCCGAGCTTCAGGAAAGAAACATGAACCCTTTTAAGGTTGTAAGTTATGACAGGACAAATGTTTCAGGTGATATAATAAACAATTTTGAGCAGTACGAAGGCAGGGAAGTAAACCTGGCCGGTAGGATTATGGCCAAAAGGGGCATGGGTAAGGCTAGCTTCTGCGACCTCCAGGACCGTGACGGCAGAATACAGATTTATGTCAAGATGGATGATTTAGGTGATGACCAGTATAACCAATTCAAGAAGTTTGACATTGGGGATATTGTTGGAATAACAGGAGAAGTATTCAAGACTCACAAGGGAGAAATATCTGTTAAGGTCAAGGAAATAATACTGCTTTCAAAATCCCTTCAGCCTTTGCCGGAAAAGTGGCACGGACTCAAGGATACGGACTTGAGGTACAGGCAAAGATATGTAGACCTTATTGTGAATCCTGAGGTTAGGGATACGTTTACTATCAGAAGCAGAATGCTTAAAGCTATAAGGTCTTTCCTGGACAGCCGGGGTTTTCTGGAGGTAGAAACACCCTTGCTTAACGTTATACCGGGCGGAGCAGCTGCAAGGCCGTTTATTACTCATCATAACGCACTTGATATAGACCTCTACCTGAGGATTTCACCGGAGCTGTATCTAAAGAGGCTAATAGTAGGCGGCCTTGAGAAGGTCTATGAACTTGGGCGGGTGTTCAGAAACGAAGGAATTTCGGTAAAACATAACCCGGAGTTCAGCATACTGGAGTTATATGAAGCCTATACAGATTACAATCACATGATGGAAATAACCGAACAGCTGATTTCGTCTGCCGCCATGGAAGTGCTTGGAACTACGAAGATTACATACCAGGATAAGGAAATTGATTTTACTCCTCCCTGGACAAGGATGACAATGATTGAGGCAGTCAAGAAGTATACAGGAGTGGATTTCAGCCGGGTGGCAGGAGACAAGGAAGCGCAGGAGGCAGCTAGAAGCCTTAAGCTGTCTGTAAAAGACAGTAGTACATGGGGAGAAATGCTTAATCTGGCGTTTGAGGAGCTGGTTGAAGAAAACCTTTTTCAGCCGACTTTTATCATGGATTACCCTGTTGAAGTCAGCCCGCTGACCAAGAAAAAGCCCGATGACCCAAGACTTACCGAAAGATTTGAGTTATATGTGGCAGCCCGCGAAATGGCAAATGCCTATTCCGAGTTGAATGACCCCGTTGACCAGAAGGAGAGGTTTATAAAGCAGGTTGAAGCCAGGGATGCCGGTGATGAGGAAGCCAATATGATGGATGAAGACTTTGTTTTGGCACTTGAATACGGTATGCCTCCAACAGGTGGCTTAGGTATAGGAATTGACAGATTGGTGATGCTGTTTACAGACTCATATTCTATACGGGATGTACTATTGTTCCCTACAATGAAGCCAAGAGATTAACCGTAAACCCAAAAATCTCCCCTGAAGGGGAGCTTTTTTTGGCCGGAGTTATTTTAGTTTTCTTGTAGGTTTATCTGAATAATGCTTTATTGAGGTATATACGACATATACTACTGCCGCAATAATTCCTGCAGCAACTGCAATCTTTATAAGGTTTATTAAAATATTTATGGTAAGACTGATTACAAAGATTGCTGCAATTGCAAGAAGAACTAACACAAATACAGCTCTGGTTTTGTTTCCATTCATATACATCTCTCCTTAAATAGAAGGTAAATTGAGATAAGCAGAGAAGTCCTTAGCTTTTGTCATGCAAAAACAAAGAAGAATCCTATGTAAGAATATATACTATAAAGTAGTGTTAATATTATTATAGCAGAAATTCTCCATCTGTAGATAATTGTAATAAAAACTTGAATAAACTTTAAATAAAATGTTATATATTAAATGGGGTACCAAGTTCTGCTTATGTGCTATAATATTGTCATCGAAAAAAGGAGAAGATAGATGAGAAGCTTGGAAGATACGTTACTTTTAATACCCGGATTCCTAGTAGGTTTTGCCATGCATGAGTTTGCACATGCGCTGGCCGCCGACAAGCTTGGAGACCCTACGCCAAGACAGCAGGGAAGGCTTACAATAGAACCATGGCCTCATATAGACATATTCGGGTTTATTACCCTTATTCTGGTTGGGTTCGGCTGGGCTAAGCCGGTTCAGGTTAATCCGGCAAACTTCAAAAACCCAAGAAGGGACGACATTATTGTATCCCTGGCAGGCCCATTAACCAATATTGCTCTTGCAGTTCTATTTGCTTTATCTATAGTTGTGCTGCGACAGTTGAATATACTGGAAAATGCCCAGTATGAGATAAGGCACTATACTGAATTGATACTGGGCAATGCTGTGTGGATAAATATACTTCTTGCAGTATTCAACCTTTTGCCCATACCTCCTTTGGACGGTTCGCATGTAGTGGCAAACCTGCTTCCATATGAATGGGCTTACAGGTATATGTCCCTGCAGGTCTATAGCATATTCATTTTTATTGCCCTGATGCTTACAAGGGCATATGTCTACGTGATTTTCCTGCCTACAGCCATACTGTTTACCATAATAATGAGTTCGTTTGGGCTTTCTGATATAGTAAAGGCAATACTTTGGTTATAGGAGATGACATTCTGTGGAGGAAGAAAAATTAATCTGTCTTGCAATTGAGACAAGCTGTGATGAGACTTCTGCGGCGGTTACCTCGGGAAGGAGAGTACTGTCGAATATAATCTCATCCCAGGTCGAGCTTCATAAAAAATACGGGGGTGTGGTGCCGGAGATAGCCTCCAGGCATCATGTGGAAAATATCAGTCCTGTTATACAGCAGGCTTTGGATGAGGCAGGAGTATCGTTTAATGAAATTGATATTGTTGCCGCTACATATGGACCCGGATTGGTAGGAGCTCTGTTGGTTGGACTTTCAGCGGCTAAAGGTATAGCTTTTGCGCTGGATAAGCCACTTGTAGGCGTTCACCATATTGTAGGGCATATTGCAGCCAACTATATTGAGAACAGCTGGCTCGAACCTCCTTTTATCTGCCTTGTTGTATCAGGTGGTCATACCGACCTTATTCATGTTAAAACCTATTTGGAATTTGAAGTTCTAGGACAAACAAGGGATGATGCAGCCGGAGAAGCATTTGACAAGGTTGCAAGAGCTATAGGACTGGGTTACCCTGGAGGCCCACTGATAGATAAGATTGCAGCAAAAGGAGATAAAGGAGCATATACTTTTCCACGCGTATATTTTCCAGACAGCCTGGATTTCAGTTTCAGTGGACTGAAGACAGCGGTAATGAACCTGATAAACAGGCAGCAAATGGCAGATAAGGAGATACCCATTGAAGATATTGCCGCAAGCTTTCAGAGTGCAGTCGTTGACGTGCTTGTCCACAACGCAATAAAGGCCGCAAAAGAGTCGGGGCTGGATAAGCTGGCAATAGCAGGAGGAGTTGCAGCAAATTCACTTTTGAGAGACCAGATGGAGCTTCATGCAAAAGGGAGTCGTATAAAGGTTTGCTATCCGGCTATAGAATTGTGTACGGATAATGCTGCAATGATAGGGTGCGCAGCCTACTATAGTTTCCTTGAAGGCAAAACAAGCGGGCTGAATCTTAATGCAGTACCAGGGTTGAAGCTTACCTGAATTATAATTCTTGTTTTTATATAAGATTATGTCTACAAAAACCATTTACAGAACTCTTAAGAAGTGTTGAATCTTAGTCTGTGGATAATGTGAAAATAATTTAAAAAAAGCATAAAAATAAGACTCAAGATTGTGGATAAAAGCGTGGATAATGTGGATAATTAACATAAAATATTTTTATATACTATTTTTTATGTAAAGATTAAACATGGAAAACGGTATATAAAAATATTAATTTTATGCAGAATATTACAATAATATATTCTAGAGAAAAGAACTGCACATACAAGTTGATTTTCATGTGTTGTTTATATATTGACTATGTTATAATAGTAAAATCAAGTGTCATATTAAATGGACCGCTATGATGTAGTTATGCGGGAGGTATAAGATGGGCTGGAAAGACAGGTACAGGTTCTGGAAGATTACAACAGGGAGACATAATACCGGGAAAGGGTCGACAAAGAAGTTATTGTTGTTCCAATCCAAGGTTTTCCTTATATTTATGTTATTCTTTTCGTTTATTCTCATAGGAACCCTGGCAGGAGTCTTTTTTGGTATAGTTGATACAACTACCGAACTTACTGATGAAGAATTGACATTGAGGTATTTAACCACCATTTTCAAAGACAAAGACGGTAAGGATATAGGGCAGATTTTTGGGGAGCAGAACAGGACGGTGGTAAGCCTGAACGATATGTCGGAATACCTTCCTCAAGCGTTTATTGCTATAGAAGATGAGCGGTTTCGCGAACACATGGGTATTGACCTGAAGAGGATAATTGGAGCAGCGATAAACTATATTATACCAGGCGGAAAAACTTACGGTGCCAGCACAATTACCCAACAGCTGGTGAAAAACCTGACGGGTGAGAAGGAAGTCAAACTTAAAAGGAAGATACAGGAGCAGTGGAGGGCACTCATGCTTGAGACCAAGCTCTCGAAGGACCAGATACTGGAGCTGTATCTTAATACCATATATCTTGGGGATGGAGCCTATGGAGTTCAGACTGCAGCGAAAAATTACTTCGATAAGGATGCTAAGGAACTTACGCTGGCTGAATCTGCTTTGATTGCAGGGATAACCCAGTATCCGACCAGGTATGACCCTACCCGAAACTTTGAGGCAAGTAAAGAGAGACAGGAAACGGTATTATGGAAAATGAAAGATATAGGGTTCATAACATCTGAACAGTATGACGAGGCCCTGAATGAAAAGATTAAACTGAAGAAGGGAACAGTGAAGAAGGTTCTGAGGCAGTCATATTTTATCGATGCCGTATGTGAAGATGTACTTAATGATTTGCAGGAAAGAAATAATATATCCAAAGCTGTAGCTCAGAAAATGCTGTTTAATGATGGGTTAAGGGTGCATACCACTATGGACTCCAATGTTCAGGCAGT
>JAWLGL010000069.1:0-9530 GCA_041685035.1 Clostridia bacterium | reverse complement strand
AAGTCCAGCTCATCCTTGAGGTTATTATAAATCTCTGTCAAGCTTTCACCTTCGATATTCCTTACTTCAACTGAGTGCGAGCACAGGTTGTCGTAGCGTACCGGCGTTACTATTCTCGACTCCTGTGGTGTCAATACCTTATCTGAGTATGATGTATATGTACATTTAGAGACTGTTATTTTATCCGGAGAAGCGGCATACCTTTCAAGCAGGCTCACCCTTCTTTTCTCAGCTAGAAAATCCAACCGTACAAATACAACTACGATGTACATCTCTTCTGCAGTATGCGCAAGATATTCCTTAAAGCTGTATTTAGGATTAGCAGCTTCTCTGAAGGAAATCAGGCAGTTATTCCTCCCTACCTTAGAAGGATGGTCTGGAAGTTCTTGTCCTTCTTTCCCGCAAACCTTCTGGGCAAAAACTGCTGTATTATTTTGCATACCTATTCCGGTCGAGCCTTCAAGAAGCACTTTGGCATTTTTATTTGCCATGCATATCCCGCGGTCATAGTCCTCAACTGCATATACAAAAAGTCCTTCCTCGCACAATACCATAGCACTTCGACTGATTCCTTTACGTGACAGCTCTGTTTTTAACTTTGATAGTTTTTCTAGGCTGCCTGGAATGTGTACCACCGGTTTAACTTCCCTCCTATGCTTTGGCATTCTAAGCCTAACTTCCGTTGTTTTCACTAATATTCCCCCTTAATTAAGGTTATTTAATTTAACAGACAAATGTCTGTCCACTTCCATTAACCAATAGACGGTTAAGAGTTAACAAAATAAAATACAGTGTTATTATATTTTATAGAAAACGGCCTTATAGGTCAATATATTTATAAGTTATGACCTTAATAACTGTTTTTTGTTCCCTAAATCAGAGGTGCTGTAGAACTACTAGTTATATAGGAATATAACTGCATATACAGTAGCAATAATCATTGTCAATATCATCACCGGAAAGGCAACTTTGAAGAAGTCCTTGAAGGTCAGGTTATATCCTCCACATTTCAATAAATCCGTTCCAATTACATTTGCAGATGCGCCTATAATTGTCCCATTACCACCGAAACAGGCTCCTAGTGCAAGGCACCACCAGAGGAAATCGGTATTGCCAGCTCCTGACAGTCCGGTAAAAGTATGAATCATTGGAATCATTGTAGCTACAAATGGGATATTATCAACAAATGCAGAGAGTATTGCAGATGTCCAGAGTATGGCAAGCCCGGTAAGGAATATGTTGCCTCTGGTAGCCTCAAAGGTCAAACCTGCTAAGTACTCAAGAATTCCAACCTTTTCAAGACCTCCTACAAGAATAAAAAGTCCGACAAAGAAAAATATGGTTGTCCACTCCACACCGTCAAGTACTCTCTCCACATCAACCCTGCCTATGGTAAGAAGTATAGCTGCCCCAGCAATAGCCACTGTTGCAGATTCAAGGTGCAGGGTACCGTGGAAAAAGAGTCCTAATATTACCAAGACCAAAACAGCCAGACTTTTTTTCATTAGAGTCCTGTCTGTTATTACACAAGTCTCATCCAGATTCAATAACTCTTGGTTTGAACCTTTCTTCATCAACTCTCTTCTATATATTCTTCTAAAAATTAACACCACAACAACCAGCGTTACAACTGCTACCGGTCCTAGTTTGATTATAAAATCAGCAAAATTAAGATGTGTTGCACTTCCAATCATTATATTTGGAGGATCTCCTATTAGAGTAGCCGTACCTCCAACATTTGACGCAAATATTTCCGATATGACATAAGGTATGGGACTGACGCCCAAAACCCTGCAAATATTCATTGTAATTGGTACGATAACAATTATGGTTGTTACATTGTCAAGAAATGCAGATAGCACAGCAGTTACAATCATAAAAGATACTAAAATTCTTAAAGGTTTTCCCTTGGAAATTTTAACTTGTTTGACTGCTATATACTCAAATAAGCCCGTTTGTTTAATTATAGACACCAGAATCATCATGCCAAGCAGAAGGCCTATAGTATTGAAGTCAATAAATTCTACAGCTTCCTCCTGGGAAATAACCTGAGAAACAACAAGCAAAGAAGCTCCGACCAAAGCTATTATTGTCTTATGAAGCTTCTCAGTAACTATCACAGCATATGAAATAACAAATAGTGATAAAGCTATAATCACAGCAAAGTCAGTATTCAATATGGATACCTCCAAGCAATATGCTCCTGGTTTCTTTTTCTTGAACCAGATAAAGATAGTTATAACCGAACAAACTGAGTTATATATCGACAAATCTGTAAGAAACAGTACTAAATTTTTCATCCAAACTGAATAGATTGGCAGAATGCTCTGCCAATCTATTTTAATATGATTCAAATAAGAGCTATTGTATTATTTATTTAAGAGTCGGCTTATCTGAGATGTTTCGCCCTTACGGCTTTAAAGATTTCCATTACCACAAGCAGGATTAATGCAAGGGCAAGCATATTAATCCACTGTCCCAAAGATACCGGTGAAACGTTTAACACTGTTTGCATGAATGGAACATACATGCTCAGTATATGAATTCCCTGTGCTGCCAGCACTCCTGCTATAAGAATAACATTGCGTCTTATAGGAACTTTAAATGCCGAAGCATATTCTGAGCGGCAGTTAAAGACATGGACATTCTCCAGTAGAACCATTAGAAGCAGAACTATATTGCGGGCCTCAAATTCATTCCATCCTGTCTCCAAAAGCCAGAACCAAACCCCAAATGCGATGAAGCCAATAGTCAAGCCGGATACCAGGGTCTGCTCAACCATCAACTTATTGAATATACCTTCCTTCGGTCTTCTGGGAGGCCTGTTCATAGCACCCGGTTCACCCCCTTCAAAAGCAAGGGCTACGTCCTGGATACCATTCGTTACCAAGTTAAGCCAGAGAAGCTGGACAGCCAGCAGAGGAAGAGGCAGTCCCATAAACAAGGCGAGTGTAAACAGGGCTATTTCTGCAGCACCAGTTGAAATCAAGAGGTAGATTACCTTGCGCACATTGTCATAGGCATATCTTCCTTCTTCCACTCCTGCCACGATAGATGCAAAGTTATCATCAGTAATTAGCAGGGACGCGGTATCTTTTGCAACATCAGTACCTGAACCCATCGCAACACCTATATTTGCTTTCCGCAGTGCAGGAGCATCATTTACACCGTCACCTGTAACTGCAACAAAGTGCCCTAAGCTTATAAGGGCTTCAACAATGCTAAGCTTCTGCAGCGGCGTAACCCTTGCAAATACACGAACAGATTTTACCCTCTCAAGGAATTCTGCACTGTCTGGTGGGCCAAGTTCCTCCAACTCTTTGCCTGTCACTATATCATCCCAAGTATCAGCTATTCCTAGTTCACGTGCAATTGCTAGTGCTGTCGCAGGGTGGTCTCCGGTAATCATGGCAACTTCAACGCCTGCAGCTTTACATTTCTCAACCGCTTCTATTGCTTCAGGCCGTAGTGGGTCAATAAGCCCCACCAGTCCCAGCAGGGTAAGTGAGTTAATGTTTTCTTCTCCCATTGTCCCTTCTTTTTCAGGGATACTATCAATTTCCCCCGCTGCAACAGCTATTACCCTGTAGCCATTCTCAGACATTGAATGGGCTTCATTTTCTATCTCTTCCGGCTTCAGTTGAACAGGTCCATTTTCAGTTATAATGGTTTTACAGAATGGAAGAACTGTTTCAATAGCGCCTTTTACTGCTATGCCTACCTTACCTTCATTCCTGTAGAATTCTGCTGCATACCTTGTTTCAGATTCAAATGGTATACTATCTAAAGTAGGATTATCTTTTCTGATTTGATTGGGATCAAGCTTCAGCTTATATGCCAAAGCAAGGAGTGCGATATCTACAGCATCTCCATGATATTTCCAGTCAGAACCATCATGGGAAAGACTTGCTTCATTACACAGGGTAACCGCCTTTCCCAATCTATCCAGTTGGGTAGTAATATATTCGGGTAAATCTTCTCGAGTAGGTGTAGAAATATCTCCTTCATCTGAATAACCTTCTCCTGAGACTTCAAGCTGACCAAGAGACGGAATAAAAATAGCTTTGGCAGTCTGTTTATTTACAGTAAGTGTTCCCGTCTTGTCGCTGGCAATAAGTGTACAGCTCCCAAGACTTTCAACTGCTGCAAGCTTACGTACAATTACATTTCTTTTTGACATCCGGCTTGTAGCAATAGACAGTGCTACAGTCATTGCAACCGGCAGTCCTTCAGGTATTGCCGATACAGCTAAAGCAACAGCAAGGAAGAATACTTCTACTGCCGGAGTTCCTTTTGTTAAAGCAACAACACCAAGTATTGAAACTGCTATAAGAACAAAATAGCTTATATCCCTTGCAAATCTCTCCATTCGTATTATCAGAGGAGGCTTTGAAGCTTTTGAATCAGTAACCGTCCGCGCAATCTTACCTACCTCGGTATTCAGGCCAGTGGCTGTAACTACTCCCATACCGCGTCCGTTGGTAATGGTTGAACCTGCAAATACCATATTTGTACGTTCGCTTATTGGAATATCCCCTTCGAGACATTCTATGTTCTTTTCAATGGCAAGCGACTCCCCTGTCAGAAGGGATTCATCAACAAACAAGTTATTTACCTGAAGCAGCCTAATATCAGCAGGCACCCTATTTCCAGACTCAAAGAAAACTATATCTCCAGGAACCAACTCATCTGCTGAAGCTTGCTTGTCCACTCCACTTCTTCTGACTCGGGTATAAATTTTGAGAAGGTTTTGAAGTGCAGCAGCACTCCTCTCAGCTTTCCACTCCTGGAATGTCCCAAGAGCCGCATTAAGCAGAATAACCGCAAAAATAAAAGCAGCATCGGTGAACTCTTCAAGGACTAAAGATACCACTCCTGCTGCAAGCAGTATATAAATTAAGGGACTTAAGAACTGATGCAGAAATATTTGAAGAAGGGTAGGAGGCTCTTTGGTAGGCAGGGTATTTTTTCCGAATTCCTCCTGTCGTCTTGTTACCTCATTATTATCAAGTCCATCCCGGTTGGTCTGCAACCTCTGAAGTATCTGCTCTTCCTGCATCGTATGCCAGCCTGGCTGAACTATATTATCCTCACCCAGTTTTCCCTTTTGTAATTTTTTCATTGAATACTCTCCTCATCAGAATTTTTTCAATTAGTATTTTAACTATTTTTTTAATAAAAGTCAAAGAACTAGGATAGCAGAGAACAAAGTATACTTTTTCAATTCCAAAAATTTACATGATAAAGTGATAAGTTTAATCTAATTCCTTATCCATATCATAAACTATATATTCCCTTCGGTCATCGAGCTTTATTATTCTCGGGTCACCCCTATAACCTAACTTTCTGTAAAAATCCTTTGAACTTATTGAAGCACTTAGCACCAGTTTCTTTATACCATTGCCAAGAGCACGGTCTTCAAGCTGTTCCATTATTCTGACGCCTATTCCGTTGGATTGGTATTCCGGATGAACATACACCCCAAAGATTCGATTATCAATTAATGCCCCTGTTCCTACTATCTTATTTTCATCATCAGGATTAACAACTACCAACACATAGTCCTTCTCCCCTCTTTCGACTAGCTGTTCGGTACTGTTTTCTTCCTTGAAAATTTCTCTAACCTCTTCGGGATATATCCATTTATAGCTTTCTTCGATTGTATATTCAATTACACTATTTAACTCCTCAGCATCATCAATTGCAAACTTCCTGATAATAGCATCCATAATGTTACCCCCTTCTGCTGCTTAACTGTGTATAGAATATTCGTATTAAGATATATTTATATATTCTCCTTTGGCAATTTATGCTTTGAATTATTTTATAACATAAGAATGGCAAAATTTCAATGTAAAAGTCAAATCATATTTCTATAGTCAAATTTGACACATTATTATAACGTATATTAAACTAGTACCTAGGTAGCGTTATTAGACTGCCTCATTCTGAAATTCTAGGAGTAGATTTTATGTCTAAGCATATTAAATCTAAGACTTGTATTCATACTTGCCGCACTGTAAAGAAAAAAAAACCTAAAGCTATCCATCGCATTCACTACTCGGTATGCAATTTAAATAACCGTTTATTTGTTTGCAGACACGGAGAAACAGATTTAAATAGACAAGGCAGAATTCAAGGGTCACTGGATATACCTTTGAATGCAAACGGAATTAAGCAGGCACAGAGGCTGGCAAAGCAGCTAGAAAGTCAAAATATTGATATTATAGTCAGTTCAAGTATGTTACGCGCAGTACAAACTGCTGAAATAATTAGTGCTGAGCTTAATTTGGAGATTAGTGAAACTATGGAGGAATTCAGGGAAAAAGATTTCGGCATTTTTGAAGGCAAGACCATTGAGGAATGTATGCATATAAGCAAATGTACTGACAGAAACGTCAGCAAGTATCCTACCGGTGAAACAGACTACCAGTTAGCAGAGAGAGTACAAAAAGGATTGGTATACTTATATAAAAAGTATAACTGCCAGAAGATACTTTTGGTCTGTCATGGAGTGGTGATGAAGGTTATATATCTCTACTTAAATGGTTCTAATCCTGCTAACCTGGATGGATGCGATTTTGAACCTGGGAATTGTACTTTTATTAGATATTAACCCTAACAAGGCCTATATTCAGCGATTCTTTCATAATAGTTCAATAGTTTCTGCATTACTTCTTCCCAACAGAACTTCGCAGCAGTGTTAATTCCATTTCTTTGGATACTACTATATAATTCTGGGTTTTTCAAAAGTTCTATTACTTTTTCTGCCAAGGATTCAGGGCTTCCCATATCAGCCAGAAGACAATTATACCTGTCCTTTGCGTATTCCATAACTCCTTCATTGTTGGTAGTTACTACAGGGCAGCCACAGGCCATGGCCTCCAGCGGTGGCAGTGCAAAACATTCATAATATGAACCACACACATAAACACTTGCACCCCTGAACAGGTCTCCGATTGTTTCTTGGGGAGGGGCTATGTATACTCGTCCAATAGATTCTTGCGGTTTATCCTTGGTTATCCATACCAAATTCAGGCTGAAGCCTTTGCTGTTTATAATTTCGAATGCCGTTATTAAATCCGGTATACCTTTAAAGTCGTTTTTATCACTTCCTACAATCATCATATATGGATTTTGTGTCTGTCCAGGAAGTTGACTTCTCGAAAAAAAAATATTATCATCCAGTGCATTGTAAAAAACAGGAACATTGTCTATTCCGTAAATGGTCTTCAATTTTTGGGCACCTGTATTTGAAACAGTGAACACAAAATTGGGGAGACTAAGCATTTTCTTTAAGATTTCTTTTCTTTCAGCAGGAAGGTTATCCCACTCAAATAAATGGCTCCCACCTTGTTCAAAAAAAACAACAGGAGCAATTCCGGTTTCAATACATGCATTGATATGGTTCCAGGAAGTAGCTATAATCACATCACATTCCGGTATACCCGTTGCAACTTCTCTGTTAAGAGGAACAGAAATATACTCGGCTTTAATTGGGTACCATGTTGGCATTGGAAAATTTGATACTAGAGTTACCTTCACTCCCTTATCTGTAAGTCTGTTAGCATGTTCAAATATGACTTTTACTCCTCCAAATACTTCTACCTGATGCATAACATATACTATATGCAGCTCTTTTTTCTCCCTGGGGATTCTAACCAGACTCTGTCTTTTTGCATTCCTAAGCCTGTTTACTCTTTCTTTAAATTCCTTCTTCCTAAACTCAACTAGTTCATGCTGCGTAGAATCCAGCAAAACTACTCCTCCTTCAGTTTTATTTGCGTCAATTAATCTCACTTAATACTACAAGTGTTATTTAGCTGCATATGGTGTTTGAACTACTGTTATTATATAAGTCTACCACTTTAACCAGCTGACCAACCTGTATCCTATCTTTCTGGTCTAGGAATATAATTAAATTCCTTAAACTCCTCGTAGATATACAATGGTGTGAAATACTGTTAAGTACTCTGTTATTGGAGCAAAATGCTATACCTTGCCCAGCGTTCTTTACCATACATATATCCCTTTCACTGTTCCCTACTACTATACAGTTAGCTAACTCAACTCCATATTCCGATGCTACGTTTGACACAGCATGACTTTTGCATATACTATGATTACATACAGGATTGTATCCTCGAAGGAAGGATGATGGAATCCTTACTTCACCTGTAGCAACACCGTTTATTATTTCAAGTTCATTTGCAACAGCAAAATCCGCCCCAACCATATCTCTGATATAATCTGCTACGATACTATAGCTGTCACTAATGATACCAACAATATAACCCCTGCTTTTTAATTCAGTTATGGTATCTTCAACATCATTAAGCAATCTCATTTGCTCAATGACTGATTTTAGCTGTATGACAGATAGACCTTTGAAATTCTTCGCAGTTAGTTTGGTAGCTATGAACGGTTCTTGATTCTCTGAGGCTATTTCAAATAGCTTCTGCCTGAAGCCAAAGGTCTGAGCTGCTCTCTTGATAAAACTACCTCTAATTAAAGTATTATCCATACTGAATATAGCCAGTTTCCTACCTTCATTTCTTATATTCTTTATTTTTGGCACCATTTGTTCATCTGCTATTGAAATTTTTTCAAATGGATTCCGTATTCTGTCTCCAGGTATGTCTACCCTCTTAAGTATAGCCCTGACTACATCGCTGGACATCTTGGGAAGCTGGTCCCATGACTTCATTTTGTGCTCAATAGTCCCAATATCAACTTCAGATATTCTGGCACCAGCATTTAGTACATCCAACAGAATGCCTATATCTACACCATAGTCATTTTCAAAAGTCACTTTCTCAAAGACCTCTCTTGTTCCTGCTATCATGCCGCTTAACGGCTGGCTGAACCTTAGGGCTTCAGGAAAAAGCATACTCAGCATGGGTTTAGCAACAAGCTCGGTAACCCTTCCAGCCTTTCTGTTAAATGTTGACTTGACAAAATCAGCCTTTCCTTCCAGAATTGGCTGCACCAGTAGAGAAACAATATCGGTATCATACGATTCAACATCTGCATCCAGGTAAACCAGAATATCCCCATGAGAAGACTTCAATCCATCAGCCATGGAACTTCCTTTTCCCAAGACTGTTCCTGTAACTACTCTTGCCCCCATTGCTCTTGCAATAGCTACGGTATTATCTTTCGAGTTGTCGTCAATTACAATTACCTCAGATACATTGGAACCAGCCTTGGCAGTCTCAATGACCCTGGCGATAGTCTTTTCTTCATTTAATGCAGGAATAACAACACTTACCTTGCTGTCCAGTGTTTTTCTTAGATTAATATTGATTGGATATCTATAATTTGAACTTCGCATTGTTTTCATGATATACCTCCTTACCTTAAGTCAGAACTTTACTGTCCATCCAATAATCCAAATCACCATTAACAACAAAAAGCCACGGAGTTTTCCGCAGCTTTATTTGGCCTGAAGGCTCTTCATATAAAGCATACAAAACCCTCCTCTTTCAACGCTTACGAGGTTAGCTGACGGATTCGGACCGAAAAAGCTA
>JAWLGL010000068.1:0-9564 GCA_041685035.1 Clostridia bacterium | reverse complement strand
TGCTTATTCGGCCATGGGAGATATTTATACGGTCTGGAGTGATAACACCAGAACCCTTTACGGCAAAACATTTTTTTTATTCAACGCAAATGAAACTGAAAAAGACGTTGATGTTACATTGTATATTGAAGATAAGCAGTACAGATTTACCGTGACGGTCTCACGCCAGCAGTAAACAGTATCTGCAGCTTGCATGTAAATAGAAAGGAGATATTCTAATATTAGAATATCTCCTTTCTATTTACTCAAATTGCTTATTTTTTCGGCACAAGGACAATGTCAGCTTGTCTTAAAGCCTCATGTACTATATGTAAATCATCATGTCTTACCTTGTCATCTATGGTTATGAAGAGCTTTAAGTCACAGTTCTCAACCAGACTATCTATACTAAAGGCAACCACACCTTCAATCCATATTACTCCTTCCCTACTTAGCACAATTTCCTTACGTAATCTCTCCATTCCTCTTGTTCTACCGTCATATGCATCAAGGGTAACTGTTTCATCATTAAAGAGTTTCTGAAAATCAAGATTCATCTTATGGCTTTGGAACAGGTCAAGTACATTCATACCAGGCATTCTCTTGTCTACTCCAAGAATCCACTGATTAAGATGAACAATCTGGCTCTTGATTCCGGATTCCTGCAGTTTTGAGTGGCCATAGCTGGCAAGGTCAGATTTACCGCTCCTTGTTGAGCCAGCAACAAGAACAATAACCCTTTTATACCTCGTCTCATGTTCAATTGCCTCTAAGACTGCATCGAAGTTGTCCAGGCTGATGTAAACACTTTCTTTGTTCTCGTCTTTATATTTTTGGTCTGCTGATACTGCTTTTAGTTCCAATTGGCTTATGCTTTCCATCCTGTTTCCTCCTCACTCCAAAACTCTTGACACGTAAGGATTATATTAATCTTCAGCCCGTAGTTGGAAACTGTTTTCCCATACTTATATTATATAATAATTACAGGCTATCCCTCTATTGACAAGGTGCACAAACTTTATATATATAAACTGTGCAACTTGACGAATAATATTTTTGAAGAATAAAGGACAAATCTGCATATAATATTAATCTGTAATCATCGCAGTAGAAAAGCAATAAAAAGTTGGTGCTTATAATGAGTAATTTAATAACTGCAAAAAGAATAAATACGCTGTATATACTTATACAGACAGCTATAATATTTGGGTTTCTATATATAGGACAAAATCTGTACGCATTAGGCTCATTTGTTATACTTTTGGTTTTTCTGTCATTTATTTATCTGGAAAACCGTTTTAACGTACGAATCGAGAACTATATCAGGATTTTGATTATGTTTTCCTTGATTCTTCACAACCTTGTCGGAGAGTTTATGAATGTATACAATACCTCGCCGATTTTTGATAAGGCTCTCCATTTCTACGGGACTTTCTCCTTTTCTCTTTTAATATATTCACTTATTAGAAAAACTGTCTTAAAAAGCAGTCCCGGTTCAAAACTCTTTATCTTTATATTAATCACTGCATTGGGAACCTCTCTAGGGACATTTTTTGAAATCATTGAGTTTACCGTCGATAACCTGTTTGATGCACACGGGCAGAAGGGCCTGGTTGATACCAATCTGGATATGCTGTCTAATATTATCGGCTCACTTACTGCTGCTGCCTTCAATACTATGAGAGATAAAATACAAGCTTAATCTACATGCTGATGGGTATAATTCCAGAGAAATATATTTCAGATAAAGCACTAAAATTGGGAATAATATTATTATCCAGATATGGAGAACCTATTGTAAATGCAGACTTTATTTAAAATTCCATGACGGGGTGTATCTTAATGAACTCTGTTTATCGTATAAAATGCAGGATAAACCAGGAAGGTCTTAGAGACACTGTGAAGTATTGTTTATGTGTTGGCTGTTCAACTCTCTATAAATGTTTGCAAAGTTTTATTTTTGACCTGATATACAGTGGAAAATTGTTATATGGAAATCATAAAACTAGATACAAGCATCTTGGCGCAAATGATGTATACCATACCGAATACTCTGTAATGCCTTTAATTTTCTCTAACATTGATATAACCGTTAAAGATGTGCTGGTTGATGTCGGCTGTGGCAAAGGAAGGGTAATTAATTACTGGTTGAGTAAAGGTCTCGAAAATAAGATAGTTGGTCTGGAATTGGACCCGGCTATTGCGTCACAAACGGAAAAGCAGTTCTCAAGATGGAAAAATGTTAACATTATTGCTGGTGATGCTGTTTATAATCTTCCAGTTGATGGAACCATATTCTACTTCTATAATCCGTTTTGCCGGGAAAAGGTTATAGAATTTGAAGCACGTATGTATGAACTGTCAAAAGGCAAAGATGTAAAAATTGTATACTATAATCCAAAAAGTATTAATGTATTTGATAACGATAACTGGACTATACACTACATTAACTTTGAAAATGAACTTGGTCTGAAAAGATGGGGAAGAATAAATAAATACCATGATTTAGCAATAATTACTAGGCCAACTTAATAGTTGCGACTTGTACGAAAACCGACAAAAAGTTATACCTGAGCAGATATAACTTTTTGTTCCAAGCCTATGGTTCACTGTTATACAACAGCTCCAAGGAGCATAATTTCCTCATTTCTGTTGTATATTTCATTCAATTGCGTTATGGGCAGGGGATTTACACCCCTTCCTACTTCTACAGTATATCCCGGTCTCCTGTATTCTTGAACAAACCAGTCCTTGTATCCTGCATAGGCAGCCTCACCCGGATTTTCCGAAATAGCATATCCGCTTGCACGTGAAAACAGTCTGGCTATACGAAGAGCCTCAGGCGGCGCCAAGTCCTGGAACTGCCAGAAAATCACCTGCCCCTGACTGTGATATGCTATTACCAGTCTGAAGTCATGCTCTCTGGTAAAATCTGCAACCGCTCTAGTCTCTGGCTCTGATAAAGGTGCCGGGCCAACATATTCTCTTGGGGCCGGTCCTGTGATACCCTGGGCAAGCTGCTGTTCCCTGGCACGTTCCCATAATGCCGGATAATTTATATTTAGGTCAACACCCCTGATATTTGCTTTCCAAACCCTTGGCAGAGGCAGGCCTGTATTATTTAATTCAGATGCCTGCTGGTACGTGGGATTTGTATAATTAGGCCAAAGCGCTACAAGGTCAACCCCATCCGGATTTACCATAGGCATGATGTATATTGAGCTTCTTCTCCATATGTCCCTGACATTGTATCCTCTAATGTTTCTCCCGGTGGCAAAAGCATCGGCAAAATTCTCTGCAAACTTCATCACCAAGGGTGAAGTTATTGCTTCATTTGCGTGATGGGCTGCATTGTAGAAAACCTCGTTGGGGCCTCTGCCAAGCCTTATATAGTAAAGGTTTTTACCCATTACGCTTCTTCCTGCAACTCCAACTTCAACGAACGGATATCTTATCCTAAGTTCTTGAATGTCTCTCTCCATGATATCATAGGTGTACTCAACATCGGTAAATACAACCGGCAAGCCATATGGAACTACAATCCTCTGACCTACCCGCAGTGCTTCGGGTTGTAAGCCCGGGTTAGCGGTCTGAATAGCAATTACTGTTGTAGCATATCTTCTGGCTATGTTAAAAAGGGTATCTCCTGGACGTATGGTATATACTGCATATCCTCTGAGGTATCTCTCAAGCGCATTCCATGTTGCCGGTCCTACTATTCCATCAGGCGTAAGTCCAAAGTCCCTTTGGAATTGTATTACCGCCTGACGGGTCTGCGGTCCGAATACTCCATCAACTGGTCCCGGATTGTATCCCAGCCTGGCAATCAGGCTCTGAAGCAGTCTAACATATGGTCCTCTTGAACCTAGAGTTAACGTTTCGATTTTCATCCCTACCTTCATATAGTTTTACTATATACTATTCATTTTAAAGGAAAATGTGGCTATCCAATCAATCTTTCACAGGCAATCCTGCAATTACATGTCACCCTCAGCTGCCTGCTGAAATAAATTAATACTAATCATTTTATGTTGAGGTGATAGTTTTGAATATTCATACCGTAGCCAGAGGTGAATCACTCTGGACGATATCGCGAAGATATAATATACCTGTGCAAAGCATTGCTGCATCCAATGCCCTAACCTCTCCTTACAGGCTTGTTGTCGGTCAGAGTCTGGTAATTCCACAAGCTGCGCAGAGACACACTGTCAGAGCCGGCGAAACATTATTTACAATAGCCCGCCAGTACGATGTCCCATCAGATTATCTTGCGGATGTAAATACAATACCGCCCAGCGGTGTACTTTACCCCGGACAGGTGCTGATAATTCCTGCCCAGTCCAACCGGTTCGGTACACTGGAAGTTAATGCATACGCCGAGCCAACTGGAAATCCACAGGCTGACCTCAGGGCATTTGAGGAAGCTGCGGGATACCTGACCTATTTAAGCCTTTTCAGCTATAGAGTGACCGAGGCTGGAGAGCTGATACCTCCTCCTGATGTTGGACCGCTCCTCACTGCTGCACGTCAGAGAGGTATTGCTCCACTTATGGTTATTACAAACTTTCGCGATGGTACATTTGATTCAGAATTGGCAGATGTAATACTTAGAAATAACGAAATACAGGAGAACCTTATAAATAATATACTGGAAACTTTGAGGACTCAGAATTACTATGGGATAAATATTGATTTTGAGAGAGTTCCTCCAAGAGACCGGGACCTTTATACAACATTTGTGAGAAGAGTTGGCGATAGGATTAGACCTGAAGGGTACAGCCTGTCTGTTGCCCTTGCTCCCAAAGTATCTGCTGAGCAGGTGGGCGCCTGGTACGAAGCACATGACTATGGTGGCCTGGGTACGGTAGCTGATTTCGTTATTATAATGACCTATGAATGGGGTTGGTCCGGAGGCCCTCCATTGGCTGTTGCACCAATTAATCAGGTAAGGAGAGTCTTGGATTATGCAGTGTCGGTTATTCCAAGAAATAAGATAATTATGGGTATGCCTTTATACGGTTATGACTGGACACTTCCGTACAGACCCGGTGGACCGTTTGCCAGAAGGGTAAGCCCGGTGCAGGCAGTACAAAGGGCGGTTCAGTACAATGCAAGAATTGATTATGACCAGACTGCACAGTCACCGTCTTTCACATACTATGATGAAGACGGCACCCAGCATATTGTCTGGTTTGAGGACCCCAGAAGTGTTTTAGCAAAATTCAGGCTTGCAGACAACTATGGACTTCGTGGAGTAAGCTATTGGGTCCTGGGAAGCTCGTTCCCACAGAACTGGATTATACTTGAGGACTTGTTTCAGATAAGAAGGGTATAATAATTACGTTCAGGCCAAAGTTTTAGACCGGGTCTGTCTTCTGCAGCCCCGGCCTTATAATAGATAAGGAATTCTAATATGTGTATACCATTTTGCCTATCCTTATGGCTATAGGCCTTGACCAAAGCCACTTATTTGTTGCACTGTCATCAAAATAGTATATGGCTCCTTGAGTCGGGTCGCTGCCGTGAAGTGCTTCATAGGCTGCATTTTTCGCACTTTGAGATGCCGGTCTGTGTATCCATCCGTTTTCAACCGGCGTAAACTGATAGAAGGCAGAAGACTTTTGATATATAACTGAGCTCAATGTATTTGGAAATATTGAGCTCTTAACCCTGTTTACAACTACAGCTCCCACTCCAACCTTTGCATTGTACGGCTCACTATCAGCCTCAGCAGTTATAAGCCTTGCCAGCAGGTCAAAATCACTGTAGTTGTATGGAATAACGCCTCGGGTTACATAGTTCCTGGAAGTGGTATTGCTCTGCGACACTATTCCCGGCAGGTTGAGCTTTTGACCTGGGTAGATACGAGCATCCCATTCATGGTTGGCCCTTTTTAGAGAATAAAGCGAAATGCCGTATCTAGCGGCTATTTTGTAAAGTGCATCACCGCTTTTGACCGTATAAATGTCGGCTGGAACCTTGAGAGCCTGTCCAGGAAAAATTGAAGTATTGGACATGCCGTTATACTTCATAATGGTGCTTACCGATGTTTCAAACAGATTTGCAATCTTATAAAGTGTGTCATTGCGAATTACCTTGTAGTTGCCTGCATGTACAGGACTGGTTAGTACCAGAAGCAAAGGTATGGAAAACAGAAAAGCCTTTACCTTCTTCGAACGCAGCATAAAGATACCCCCTTGAGCCTCCGGGGTTAGTTGACGGGTTAGGGTTGAGGTACCCCCTCTCGGTTCTCGAGATTCACCCCTTGATTTTTATCCCCCGTACTCCGTCTGGAGATTCGGCATATCTTTTCTTTTATTGTAACAGGCCGCATAACTTTAATTCCATACTGAATATTTGGTATAACAGGTATATAAAACCTTTATATTACAGGTTATCTTCATATAAAGAACAACTCATATGTTAAAAAACATATGAGTTGTTAAGTATTTAGAAATATCTTTCCGCTTTCAGAACTGCTGAAAGGCTTTCAGTCAGATAACATTCTTTAACAAAGAAAGACATTTTAACCCAAATACATCCCTGAGGTGCTTTTAAATGCGGTGCCACTTCTTTAATAACCAGTCTGATGTTTCCAGGGTCTTCAATCGAGCCTGCGAATCCTTCATCCAGGACCTGCTCTCTAATGATTATTACAGGCTGATTCCCGAAATCGTCCAGTACAAGTGACCTGATTCTCCCTGGGATATAAAGTTCGGATGCAAGGAGTTCAATCTTGCCATTCAGCTTGCGGTAGACTACTTCCTTATCACGCGTAACAGTCTTACATAGTATTCCATACTTCTGCTTTTGTCTAACCGATTTCAAAGAGTACACAATTAAAACCTCCTTTTTGTTCCTCCCCACATGGTGTGGGAAACACGTCCTTACCTTCGCGGCAGTTACTACTCCTCAGGCCATAAAGGCCTTCGATTTTTTCAACTACTAGAGCAGTCAAATCAGACAACTTAAGCTAAAAACAAACGCATATATGCTATTCATTATACTAGATTCTATTGAAGTTTTAAAGAATTTTATGTAATTTGAGCTATTTGCGATGTAAAAATAATTCTTCGTAGAAATTCAGCATGTCATTGCGAGGCTGAAAGCCGTGGCAATCTAAGGTTTTATAGATTCCCACGTCGCTTTGCTCCTCGGAATGACACTGGTAATGCGATGCAGTTTTCTGGGAGAAAATATTTTTAGCCTATTCCTAACTGCCTGTATGTTAATGGGTTTAGAACATCGCAAATAGCTCGGTAATTTAGGTTGGCCAGCTTTCCTGAGACGTCACAGGGAAAATAAATTAACTAGCGAATAAGTTTGCGTAGAAGTCTTAGATCTGTCTGGCTCAAATCATAAAGAATTAAAAGAAGCCTGCAGGGGTTTCCCGCAGGCCTTTGTTCTAACTCTAACTTATACTGTTGATTTATATATCAGGTTCGACATTCAATTCTGTAACCGGCTGCTCACTCACCAGTTTAAGCTTCTCCAAAATGGTCAGAGTTACGCTCAGGACTATGGCAACCACAGTTGCAAGCGCCATTCCCTTAAGCTGAATAGCCCCGACATTAACTGCAGTACCGCTTACTCCTATGATAAACACAACTGCAGTCAAAATCAGATTCCTGGATTTGCTGTAATCAATTTTAGATTCGACAAGCATTCTGATACCTGATGCTGCAATTACTCCGAAGAGAAGTATGCATATTCCTCCCATAACAGGCACGGGTATGCTCGAAATAACAGCCGACAGTTTTCCTATAAACGCCAGAATAATTGATATGACAGCTGCGCCTCCTATTACCCAAACGCTGAAAACTCGTGTTATTGCCATAACACCCATATTCTCACCGTAGGTTGTGGTCGGAACAGAGCCTGAGAAGCCTGACAGCATGGTTGACATGCCATCCCCCAGCATTGTCTTGTGCAGGCCAGGGTCTTTTATCAGATTCCTTTCAACTATATTGCCGGTAACAACCAGATGGCCTATATGCTCAGCAACAACAACCAGCGTTGCAGGCAGTATAATCAACATCGCATTGAATTGGAAAACAGGTATGGTGAACTCCGGCATGCAGAGCCAGGATGCATTCATTATAGACTGATAGTCTATTATTCCGGGATTATAAATATTCATAACAGCTGCCAATCCATATCCGAAAAGTACTGCTATGAAGACCGGAATAATTGCTAAGAAACCTCTGAACACAAGTGAGCCGAAAACCACAACCAATAGGGTGGATATTGATATAATCAGTGAGTTGGTATTATAGCCACCATCTTCACCAGGTAAGAAGCCGGCCATTCCTGCAGCCACGCCGCCAAGTTCCAGACCGATAAGCGCCACAATTGCACCCATTGCTGCAGGCGGAAGAACAACACCAAGCCATTTGGTTCCAACCTTGCTGATTAACAGAGCAATAAGTATAAATACCAGGCCTGATACTATGTAGCCTCCAAGAGCCATTGCGAAGTTTTCCTTATAGCTTGTTGAACTCACAATTATTGACACTGTTGGAGAAATAAATGCAAAGCTTGAACCTAAAAACGCGGGTACTTTACCTTTACATAAAAAAAGGAAAAGCAGCGTACCGATTCCATTTAACAAAAGCACCAGTGCCGGATCAATGACTTGCATTGACGGGTCTCCTGATGCTTGTTTTGCCGACTGGTTAAATAGATAAGGTACCAGTATTGATGCCCCAAACATTGCGAACAGATGCTGAAAACTTAAAGGTATTGCCTGTAGAATTGGTACTTTCTCTTCAATATCAATTACCCTTCTTGACATTCGCATCTTCCTCTCGTATTAGTTTTTCTTCCAGATGTAAAAGAGCATTCTGGAAAATTTAACATTTGATTAGATTCTATATTTTGTGTCGTAATTTGTCCACAAAAATTTTTTCTGGGCTGTCTGTGTTTACAGGAACTATATTTTATTTTACAATAAAAGCTGAACTACAAGCATCCTATGCTGCTTCCCAAATCAAACTATACGAAGGGATACATTCAACCATGCAGGAATTAAAACAAAGGATAATGTCAGATGGAAGGGTAATAGGTCAGGATATATTAAAGGTGGATAGCTTTCTTAACCATCAGATTGATGTGAATCTGATGAATCGAATAGGAATGGAGTTTAAGGAAAGATTTTTTAGTGAAGGTGTTACGCGCATCCTCACAGTTGAGGCATCCGGTATTTGTGTTGCCTCCCTTACGGCACTGCATTTCAATGTTCCGGTAGTATTTGCAAAAAAGTCTACTTCAAAGAATCTTGATGATGATACATATGAAAGTGAGGTATATTCATATACGAGGGATATAAGCTATCGGATGAGGGTATCCAAGAAATATATCAACCATGGTGACAGAGTTCTGATAATTGATGACTTCCTTGCCAACGGTAATGCTATATTGGGGTTAAAGAAAATCATTGATGAGTCAGGCTCTGTATTGATAGGTGCTGGAATAGTCATCGAGAAAGGATTTCAGGATGGAGGCCGACTCCTGAGAGCTCAAGGAATCCGAGTTGAGTCGCTTGCAGTAATCGAATCAATGAAAGAAGGGGAAATTTCTTTCGCA
>JAWLGL010000067.1:0-9651 GCA_041685035.1 Clostridia bacterium | reverse complement strand
CAATGTTCCGTCTGCTTTTAATGCTAGCGAATGCCAATACCCTGCACTTATAGACTTAACTCCGGTAAGTCCTGAGGCCATTACCGGCGTATATCTACTAGTCGTAGTTCCGTCCCCAAGTCGGCCGCTCCCATTGGACCCCCATCCCCATACTGTTCCATCTCCTTTTAATGCAAGGGAAAAGTACTGACCCGCAGCAACAGCTACAACATTATTAAGCCCAGATACCTGGACCGGGGTATGCCTGTCTGTTGTAGTTCCGTCTCCTATTTGTCCGGCGTTGTTTTGACCCCATGCCCATACTGTTCCGTCACTTTTTACAGCAAGTGTGTGGTACCATCCACCGGCCACATCGACTACATTATTTAAACCAGGAACCTGTATGGGTATAGTCCTGTCAATGGTAGTACCATCCCCAAGCTGACCACTCCCATTGCGCCCCCAGGCCCATGCGGTCCCATCTGATTTCACTGCAAGCGAATGGTTATCGCCTGATGCTACTTTTACTGCATTACTAAGACCTGAAACCTTGAGGGGTAGAGAACCTGGGTTTGTAGTACCGTCACCAAGCAGTCCATTATCGTTGGAACCCCATCCCCATACTGATCCATCATTTTTTATGGCAAATGAACGTCCAACTCCTGCATCTATTCTGACTACATTTGATAAGCCTCCCAGGACCTGTACAGGAATATATCTATCAGTCTGGCCGCCGTCTCCAAGTTCAGAATAGCTGTTACACCCCCAACTCCACACTGTTCCATCGTTCTTGACAGCAGTAGATGTTCCAGAACCTGCTGATACAGCTGAAACACCCGTAAGACCGGCTACCTGGATGGGAGTATACCTATCAGTGTTAGTACCGTCACCTAGCCTGCCGTATTCGTTGCCCCCCCAGCCCCATACGGTTCCATCACTTTTTAATGCCAAAGTATAGAGGCCTCCTCCCGATACTTCAGTTACGTTATTAAGCCCACTAATCTGTACGGGTGTAGTCTTGGTGACCGTGGTTCCAATGCCAAGCTGGCCATAGTTATTACGTCCCCATGACCACACTGTTCCATCATTCTTTATTGCATGGCAGTGGTAATATCCTGCAGATACAGACGATACACCACTAATTGACGTTAACCTGGCAGGACTGTATTTGTGAGTGTATGTTCCGTCTCCAAGCTGTCCATACCTATTTTCCCCCCATGTCCACAGTGTTCCATCGCTCTTTATTGCAGCCGAAAAGAATCCTCCCCCCTCAACTGCTGTAACACCACTAAGTCCCGATACCTGTACAGGGATATTGCTGTTTGTGGTTGTGCCATCCCCTAGCTGTCCATAGTCATTACGTCCCCATGACCAAACTGTACCGTCACTTTTTAATGCAAGCGAATGGCTAACTCCTGCCGATACAGCAACTACATTGCTTAGCCCCACTACCTGGACCGGAGTTCGCCTTCGGGTATTTGTTCCATCGCCCAGCTGGCCATACTCATTGTCCCCCCATGCCCATACTGTTCCGTCACTCCTTAAGGCAAGTGAGTGAATATTTCCAGCTGAAACTGCTGTTATACTGTCAAGTCCAACCACCTGCAGCGGAGTAGATTTTTCAAAGACATGGTATCTATCTGGAGTTCCGATACCAAGTTCTCCATAAAAATTGTATCCCCAGGCCCAGACTGTCCCATCATTTTTCAATGCAAGGATATGAAGATTACCTGAGACAACTTCCTGATACCCGGTCATAACAGTGGCAGCTTGTGCTGTACCAGCCGGCAGAACCATAATTGCAAGCATTGCTGTTATCTGTATTGCTGCAAGGAGCTTCCGATATTTCTTATTCATTAATAATACTCTCCTAAGGCTTATAGTTTTTGACCTAACTTTATGTGTTATTTGGAAATGAAACATTGCCGAAAATTTGAGTAGATATTTCATAAATTAACTTTTCAAAATAGTAGTCTTGTCCTAATTATATAATAATGTATAATATTTTACAACATTTGCTAGTTGTTTCAAAAATTAATGTAGTTGATTGTAATTAATATACCTCACAAACACTAACCCAAAATAAAAAGAGAGGAACTGATTTCAAGTTCCTCCCCTATAAGTCGCATATCAAAGATGCACGTTTCTTATATAAACATACTCATATTAGACCTGTCGGCTGAGTCGAGGAAGTAGGCAACGCCCCCTATCTCAACCCCGTCAATGAACTCCTCCTGCTTGAATCCCATTACGTCCATCGACATTGAGCAGGCTACCAGCCTGACTCCCTGCTCTTTAGCCTTATCAATCAAATCTTCCAGTGTATCTACATTCTTGGACTTCATGACATGCCTTATAAGTCTCGGGCCCATACCCCCCATATTCATTCTGGAGAGGCCAAGCCTCTTGGTCCCTCTTGGCATCATAAAGCCGAACATATGGTCCAGCAAGCTTTTTCTTACATCTGCACCTTCATGTCTGCGCAGTATATTCAGGCCCCAGAATGTGAAGAACATTGTGACCTTGTTTCCCATAGCTGCAGCGCCATTTGCAATGATAAACGCTGCTATTGCCTTATCCAGTTCACCGCTGAATACAACTAGGGTTTTTTCATTTCCTTGCTGAACTTTTGGTTCCATATCCTTGCCGCTCCTTCCCTTCTTAACATAGGCCGTTATAACTCCGCTCTCCTGCTTTATTCCTGAAAGAGTATTTCCCGTACTGCCGCACCAGGACCTAATATCATTGGCAAAGGCAGGGTCGGTCGCCCTTATCTCTACTATGTCTCCAGAATTCATATCGGCTACTGTTCCGCTTACCTTCATTATAGGCCCTGGACACTGCAGTCCGCATGCATCAAGCTTGATATTTGCTGTAATATTGCAATCCTCATCAGTACAGCCTGAGGCCCTGGAATCATTGTTGGATATAACATCGCTTTCTTTTTCTACATCCTCAATACTGTATTCCTCTTTAGTAGTAAGATATGTTTTGTATCCACCGTTTACATCCCTTACATTGTCAAATCCATTCTGTTTAAGTATCCTGTATGCCTGATAGCCCCTTATTCCTACCTGGCAGTATACTGCTACCTGCTTATCTCTGGGCACTTCATTAATCCGTTGTCTTAGCTGTTCAACAGGTATGTTTACAGCACCATCTACATGGCCCATACTGAATTCCACTGGGGTTCTGACATCAATTATGGCAAGGTCTTTGTTCTTTGCAACCTCATCCCAGTGCATTATTTCATAAATGCCTTCCAGAACATTTGATGCTACATAACCTGCCATGTTTACAGGGTCCTTTGCCGAGGAATAAGGCGGCGCATAGGCAAGTTCCAGCTCTTGCAGGTCATAAACCGTCATTCCCGCCTTTATTGACACAGCAATCACATCTATTCTTTTATCTACTCCCTCATAACCTACAATCTGCGCTCCGAGAATTTTTCCGTCTCCGGGTGAAAAAAGCAGCTTGAAATGCATTGGTACTGCATCCGGATAGTAACCGGCATGAGACGGAGGATGAATATATATCTTCATATATTCAGTTCCATACTTTTTAAGTGTTTTCTCACTGTTTCCGACTGCTGCAACCGTCATATCGAAAACCTTGATTATGGCATTACCAAGAGTTCCTTCATAACTATCTTCTTTGCCGGCAATGTTGTTTGCTGCTATCCTTCCCTGCTTATTTGCAGGTCCGGCAAGTGGAATCAGGGCGGGATTGTTATTTACAAGGTCAATAACCTCAACTGCATCTCCCACGGCAAATATGTTTTCATCCGATGTCTGCATATGCCGGTCCACTAATATTCCTCCAAGTGAACCAATCTTTAAACCTGCTTCTCGTGCCAAACTAACATCAGGCTTGACTCCGACTGCCAGGATGACCATATCGGTATTAATCTTTCTACCGCTGTTCAGCTCGACTTCAAGCCGCATATCTGATTTTGAGAATGACTTAACTCCATCCTCCAGTATAAGGCCTACTTCCTTGGACTTGAGCTTCATATGTACTACTGCCGCCATATCGGGGTCAATGGGTCCAATAACCTGATTGGACAGTTCAATTATTGATACATTGATACCTCTATGTCTGAGATTCTCTGCCATTTCCACACCGATATACCCGCCTCCCACTACTAATGCTTCTCCAGGCTTCTTTTTATCTATATATTCGGTTATGGCAAATGTATCTGACACATTCTTCAGGGTAAATATTCTTTCATCGTCCACACCCGGTATCTTAGGCCTGATGGGAATTGAGCCCGGAGCTAAAACAAGTTTGTCATAAGTCTCCCTGTACTTCTTTCCACTATCGATATTAAGTACTTCTATTTCCCTTTTTTCAGGATTCACGGTTGTGACTTCGCTGTTTACCCTTACATCAATATTAAACTTCTCTTTCATACTTTCAGGAGTCTGCAGGAACAACTTTTCCTCTTCGGTTATGATATTTCCAATATAGTATGGGAGACCACAGTTGGCATAGGAAATATGGCGGCCTTTCTCGAATATAATTATTTCAGCATTCTCATCAAGCCTTCTTAATCTGGCCGCTGCAGATGCACCTCCTGCAACGCCCCCAACAATAAGTACTTTCATAGTTAATCCCCCTAACAATGTTTTCTTTTATATATTAGATTACTCATACTTCCTGAATGATATCCATTAATTTATATTCTACTACTTTAAAAATAAAAAAACAAAAAAGAGCAGCTTCTCGCTACTCTTTTGTTTTTATGAATATTTATCTGTTCATCATGTTCTGTGCATCCAGTATCATCTTTCTTACCATACCGCCGCCGACTTTACCAGCCTGATTAGCCGGCAGGTCTCCATTGTAACCTTCCTTCAGGTTAACACCAACCTGTGAAGCAACTTCAAACTTAAGTCTGTTCATAGCTCCTTTTGCATTCTTGGATACATATTCGTTGTTATTAGGCATTAATATTCACCTCCAAAATGTTATTAGTTTTCTTTCCAGATATATTTTCTGTTGATTTATTTAAAATATAAGAAGTATTTTATGGTTTCAATGTAAATATAAAGATTAATTACATTTTGACCCCATGTCTTACTACAGATTATTTGTTATTCTTTTTAAAATTCGGGAACTTTTTTATAACATCTACAGTCGAACTTAAAAAAATTAGGAGTTGATTAATGCGCATTGGTATAATCCTTATTTCACTTGCCCTAATTCTATTTGGAGCTCTGGGAATTCTAAGTACCTTGATTTTCAATTAGACAAAAAAATAAACAGCAAAAAATAATAGGCGCAGTTGCGCCTATAGAGCATTGATTACTGGAGCGAAGCAGTTGGAAAGAAACATGTATACTCTATATCCAATTGCTGAGAATAGAGCAATAATTAATACTAAAAGTAGTACTCTTTCCATGCCCCCTGACTTCGCTGCAATAGAGAATAAATTCATTTCTTTCTCTCCTTTCTGAGGTACAACTGTACCCATTTTTATTTTACAGGTGAACTCACCCGAAACTCTGCAAAATGTAGTGACATTCCGCTAAAAATTATATAAATAAAATAATCCTAATATTTATATTTTATCATGTTTGCATATTTCTAACAATATCTCATGTTCTAAGATGAAGAAGATAGTGATAAATTTATCTATGCACCCCTTGTAACTTTCTACCGAATAATTATGCGTCTACTGGAAAAGATAACTTTAGTAATTAATTGGAGACATAATATGATAAACGATTTACTAAAGGGTTTATCTAAATTAACATCAACATCCCGGGAAATAACACCGGATATACTACTATTGCAATTTACAATAGTAAATGCCTGTATTGTCGGCAAAGCCGAACAATGGGTTCTTGTAGACACAGGGCTGGAAAATTCCTATGATTATATAGTCAAGTCTGTTAATGAACGTTTTGGAGAAGGAACTGCTCCAAAAGCAATCATACTTACTCATGGGCATTTCGATCATGTTGGCTCGGTAATAAAATTAGTTCAACATTGGAACGTTCCCGTTTATGCACACGAGTTAGAGCTGCCTTATATTACAGGCAAAAAGGATTATCCGGAAGGCGACCCAACAGTTGACGAAGGCCTGGTTGCCAAAATGTCACCTTCTTTTCCATATAAGAGTATAAACCTTGGGCACTATGCTGTTGCTCTTCCATCAGATGGATACGTACCAGGTATGCCGGGATGGAAATGGATTCACACACCTGGTCATACACAAGGTCACGTCTCATTGTTCCGGGAAAGTGATAAAACACTTATAGTGGGAGATGCTTTCACAACAACAAAGCAGGAATCGTTTACTTCTGTATTAACACAGCGCGAACAAATAAAGGGCCCTCCCGCCTATCTTTCTACAGACTGGGCTGCAGCAAAAGAATCTGTTGATAACCTAAAAGAATTAAAACCCCGTTTAGCTATACCAAGCCATGGATTGCCCATGGAAAATGACGAATTAACCAAGCATCTGGATATGCTCTCACATGATTTTAGCGAAATTGCTGTACCAAATCATGGTCGTTTTGTAGATAAATAAGATGGTGAGGGCTTTCTCTCTGAACAGTCATTTCATCATCCTATACAGCATTGACGTCAGGTAAAATATATAGTAGAATAAGTAGTGCCCGCCTGAAAAGGTGGGCTTTTCACCTTTGAGCAGAGGCTGGTATTATGACTAAGAACGAGAACAAACCTATTGCAGCAAATAAAAAGGCACGGCATGACTACTTCATTGAGCAGACCTTTGAGGCCGGCATTTCCCTCTCCGGCACCGAAGTCAAATCGGTCCGTATGGGAAAGGTCAACCTCAAGGACAGTTATGCATACATTAGGAATGGAGAGGTCATTCTTTCCGGCATGCATATAAGTCCTTATGAGAAGGGCAATATATTCAACGTTGACCCTGTCAGGGACAGGAAACTGCTGCTGAACAGGCAGGAAATCAACCGCCTGTACGGCCTAATGAGCCAGAAGGGTTACACGTTGGTGCCATTATCAGTGTATATCCGCGGCAAATGGGTAAAGGTTGAGCTTGGCCTTGCAAAGGGTAAGAAACTTTATGACAAGCGGGATGACATCGCAGCCAGGGATGCAAAGAGGGAAATTGAGGTAAGACTGAAGGAAAGCTCTAAACTCTGAACTGCCAAAAGCTAAAGGCCAACAGCCAGCAGCTAAACATGGGGGCGTATTGGTTTCGACGGGAATGTTGAAGCTTGAGCAGCGGGTGGTGGATTCTCGTTGGCCACCTAAAAAAACGGGAAACTAAATATAAACGCTAATAACGATAATTTAGCTTTAGCTGCTTAATCGCAGCTGACGTCCACCCCGGGAGTTCCGCGGCCCGGGATTGGGCGACGACTAGCGGAGAACCGAACCAGGCCATGCTTCTAACCTGGCCGGACTTGTGAAGCTACTGAAATGGTAATCCTGTCAGTGGGAGTACCATAGAGGGAAATTAAATTCGCTGACTGCACCCGGAGAAGCTCTTGTGAATATGTTTTCGGACAGGGGTTCGATTCCCCTCGCCTCCACCAAATAATTAAGCTCTGAATCAATCTCAGAGCTTAATGTTTTATGAATGTCTATTGCTATAAGTCATTTTTTAGATTTCTAGCCTCTTCTATCATTTTGCCAACTTTATCAGAAACTATTACTGATATTTCTTCGTTTTCGGCTGAAGTGTGTGATATAATCTCGTTAATTTCTTCTGTCATTAAGCTTACGTTCTCAGTCTCCTTGTTAACTACTTCAACTTCTTTTCCTATTTCAATTAAAAAACTTTTTATCTTAGCAGTTCCAGCTTCTGATTGTTCTGCTAATTTGCGAACTTCTTCAGCTACTACTGCGAACCCTTTTCCTGCGTCTCCAGCTTGCGCTGCTTCTATTGCAGCATTTAACGCTACAAGGTTTGTTTGGCTTGCAATTTGTCTTATCTCTCCAATAATATTCTGAGATTGTTTTGAATTATCGAATATATTATTAATTAGTTTTCTTAAATCCAGAATCTTTAAAGTTAAATGATTTACTCTTTCCGATGCATTTATAAGCCCCTCGGTTAAATTAGCATTTGCACTGCTTAACTCTCTCATACTATCTTCTATTGATTCACTAATACTTATATTCTTTTCATGACTTTTAGTTAATGTATAATGGTTCTCCTCTAACTCCTTAAGGGTCATAGCAGCCTGCTCGTTCTGAGCTGCGACTTCTTTCTTACTTGCTTCAACTTCCGATATTAAGAAGTGATGACAGTTTCTCGGGCTATTGAGACCATTAAAAATTGCTATTGCCATTTTGTGACACTCACCGTAACCGCAGCTTTGACAATTTCTACTTTGTTCTTCTTTAGTAAATTTTCGCATTGACTTAAACACATCTTGCAGTTGATTATCATCTGGTTCCTTAATCGTATTAAGACTACTTTTATTGCTGTATTTTCTAGAAAAATCAATATTCAATTTATCTATCATTTTATATACTTTATTAATTTCTTTAGGATTACCTTTCTTATTAGATTTGTGCAGCATCATTTGTTTGTTTTTTCTTTCTTCCATTAAGTATTCAATCATGTATTGGGATTGATTACAAGTAGATGCCGGACCTTTATTGCAGCCGTGAGGGCAGCTTAATATATCTACAAGTACTCCTTTTTTACCATTGCTAATATCTTTTGCTAAGTCCTTTAGGTACTCCTTATAAACAATATCAACTCCTTCAACACGCGTTATGTCCGATGGTCTAATATCCGGATTAAACCTTTTTAGTGTTTCTGTTAATCCTCCAGGCTTACTATAAACAACTGCTCTTTCAGCTTCTATACCATCAAAGTTTTGGTCTGGCAAAATGTCTATATTAATACCATTATTCTTAAAATACTTTTCAAGTGAATAGTAAGTAACATTGTAAGAAATATGATTATTTGTATTATTGTCTCTGAACTCTCTTCTTTTTGCTAGACATGGTCCTATGAACGCTATCTTTCTATCTCTATACTCAGGAATAGAATGAACCCAAATTGCTGTATCCATAGCAGGAGAATTTGTTGGTGCTAGATAAGGTATTAAATCCGGCATATATGTTTCAATAAACGTTATTACAGCAGGACATGGCTGAGCTATGATAGGAAGTTTAGCATTATTTTTGTACGCTTTCAGATATTCATAGGTTGTAATCTCCGCTCCAAGACTTACATCAAAAACTGCACGTACCCCCATCTTTTTTAACGCACTAATCATTTTGGGTAGTTTATTAGGAAAGCTTACGGCTGCACCCGGTGCAATAATTGCAACAATATCCTCATTATTCTTTAAGTCTAATACGAATTGTTCCAAGTCATCCAGACGTTTGCGTGCATTATGTCCGGCTTCTTCACAAGCTAAGACACAAGATCCGCAACCAATACACATATTATGGTTTATTTTTATTACTTCTCCCGATCCATCATTACAATATTTTACAGGACAAAGTGAAATGCATTTCTGGCAGTTGACACATTTATCTTCCTGAATTTCTATAACTGGTACTAAACTATTCAAAGCTCTCATATGATCTCCCCAATTCTTCAAAATATCAATGATACTATCTAATATCATTTGCCTTTTGATTCTAGGTACTTATACATAATAAAGGGTTAGATTCAGATAAATATTTTGGATAGTTTGAAGAACGAAT
>JAWLGL010000066.1:0-9691 GCA_041685035.1 Clostridia bacterium | reverse complement strand
GTCAAAACAATTGGAAGAAATTGAGGAGTCAGTTAATAAGAAAATCCTTGAAGGACTTGAAGTTTGTGCTGAAGAAACCACCATTGAATCTGCGAAGAAACGGGGAGCCATGGCGCTCTTTGGTGAGAAGTATGGTGACAGGGTGAGACTGGTTAGTATGGGTAATTACAGTATGGAGCTGTGCGGAGGCTGCCATGTCAATAATACTGCAAAAGTAGGCTTATTCAAAATTACCGGAGAATCGGGAATATCTGCAGGTGTCAGGAGGATTGAGGCTGTAACTGGGTTGGAAACAGTCTGGTACCTGAAGTGTCTGGAAGAAAAAATAAAGGCTGCAGTTGAAGTTATGAAGACGTCTCCGCAGGACTTTGTAAAAAAAGCTGAGAGCCTGGTCTTAGAGCTTAAGAAGCTAGCCAAGGAAAATGAAGTGCTTAAAGGCAGGATGGCTTCAGAAAACATTGGTGAGATAATTTCCGGGGCTGTTGAAATCAAAGGTATAAAGGTGATTACCACCAGATATGACCAGATGGATGCAGAAGGACTGAGAAACATTGGAGACAGAATCAGGTCAAAGATTCAGGATGGAGTTGTGGTTTTGGCCAGCAGTAAGGGTGAAAAGGTCACACTAGTAGCCATGGCCACAAAGAGTGCTGTTGAAAAAGGCATAAATGCAGGAATCCTGGTTAAAGAAGCCGCCATAGTAACTGGAGGCGGCGGTGGAGGAAGACCGGATGTTGCCCAAGCCGGTGGAAAGGATGTCTCAAAAATTGATGAAGCCCTCCGGAAGGCAAAAGACGCTGCAGAGAGAATGGTTAAATAAAGGGAAAATATAGGCTGTTGGAATTGATATGTAATTTATTACTGCCAAGATGCCGATACATTAATACGAAATAATACGGTTTCCTAACCATAGCGCGGGTTTGAGGGGGAGAGGAAGGGATGGACAGGGATAACTGCATTGAAGTTTCTGTAGATGACCTGGTTTCGGGGATGATAGTGTCTCAAGATGTAAGGGATAAGGGCGGAAGGCTCCTACTTAGGGCTGACAGGAAAATTACAAAGAGTATTTTAAAAAGGATTAGGAAGTTCAAGGTTCCGTCGGTTTTTATCTATCTGAGAAGCTATAATATATTTCCGGTCGGCAATCGTACCGGCAGAGTTGTCGTCGGATCAGTTCCCTCAGGAATTGAAGACGTTGAGGCAGGAATATATAAGCCTGTTTATCCTGACAAGGAAGGCAGTTTCAGTGTTCATAATGCCTTCTTCTTACAGCTTGGAACCCTTATAAACAATTGTGCCAGAGAAACATTCAGGCCTGATATTGATTTGAGAGAGATTAAAAGAACCATTTTAAGAACCGTTTGCTCAAAAGAAATTCTTAATCTGTTAATCAACCTCAGAGTTAAAGCTCAGTATCTGCTGAACCACAGTGTAGAGGTAGCGCTGCTGAGTACACTTGTAGGAACCCATATGGGTCTGAATGAAACACGGCTTAAAAGCCTTGCCCTCGCCTCCATTCTGCATGATGTGGGAATGACCCAGATTGGAGATGACATACTGTTTAAGGCAACCCCTCTTTCAATCGAAGAGTCGAATTTACTGCGTGAACATGCCGCAAAGTCTGTAATTGTGTTAAGTGATATTCCCGGAATAGACAGGGAAGTACGGGAAATAATCTATCAGCATCATGAGAGGTTTAATGGTACGGGATATCCTAAGGGTTTGACTGAAAATATAATTAATAATTCAGCAAAAATATTATCTGTCTGTGATGTATACAGTGCCATCTCCCATGACAGGTGCTATAGAGAAAGGATAAGCCCGCATGAGAGGATTGAATTCTTCTTTGGAAGCGGCAACTATTTTTTCAGCTATGAGATTGTAAAAATTCTATTGAGCAAAGTATGTATATACTATAAAGGACAATGGGTTAGACTTAATACAGGGCAGGTTGGTATAATTTCAGGGATTGATTTGAATTTTCCGACGCGTCCTCATGTAAAGCTGATTTTCGATGAGAAAGGAAACCCCATGCTGCATAGCAGAGATATTTTTCTTGGAGACAGAATGAATTCTACAATATTTATTGAAAGTATTATCTAGGAGGGATGAGTTGAACATGTCTGATTGTATATTCTGTAAGATTATTAGTAAAAAAATACCTGCAGACATAGTATATGAAGATGAAAAGGTTATAGCTTTTAATGACATTAAGCCTGCTGCGCCGGTTCATGTACTGGTTGTACCCAAGAAACATATAGACTGTGTTGCGTCCATAGACAGGGAAAATGCCAATCTGATGGCCGATATATTCCTTGCAGTGAACAAGGTTGCTGAACAAATCGGTATAAAGGACAGCGGCTTTAGAGTTATAGTTAACAACGGGCAAGACGGAGGCCAGGTAGTATATCACCTGCATTTTCACTTATTGGGTGGCAAGAAACTGGGTGACAAAATAGTATAGTTGTAATATGATGTTTGGCTGGCGAGGCAATTTGCGGTGGCTGTATATTTGGCTGCAGGAGAAACATTTTTAATGTATATTATGGGCTTACCGGTGAACCGTGCCGCAGCCCTAATTATTTATTGACATGCCTTTGAGGCTTAAGTTATAATATTCGTGTGTATCTTGAGGAAAATTGAATATTCTAGCGTTTAGAAACTAGGGAAGTAATCAGAAACAATAATGCCATCGGAGGGAGGGAAGTGACGTGTCAGAGATAAGGATAAAAGATAATGAATCCTTAGATAGTGCGCTTAAAAGGTTTAAGAAACAGTGCGCAAAATCAGGGGTTCTATCCGAAATTAGGAAAAGGGAACATTATGATAAACCCAGCGTAAAGAGAAAGAAGAAATCTGAGGCTGCGAGAAAACGAAAAACAAGATAATTTGAAAGGTGTTTTTATATGAGTCTTAAAGATAAGCTTCTTCAAGAATTAAAAACTGCAATGAAAGAGAAGGATGAAATCAGAAAAAATGCAATAACAATGGTTCGCTCAGCCATCCTCCAGGCTGAGAAGGACAGAAGGGTTACGCTGGACGAAGATGGTATTATCGAAATTATCGCAAAAGAGGTTAAGAAACGGAAAGATTCCCTTCCTGAGTATGAAAAAAGCTGTCGGGAGGATTTGATAAAGGCTCTTAATACAGAAATTGATGTATTGATGAAGTATCTTCCCGAACAGATGACCGAGCAGGAGTTGGATAAGGTAGTAAAGGAAACCATTAACCAGGTTGGAGCTGAAAGCATAAAAGATATAGGAAAAGTTATGTCGGCAGTTTTGCCCAAGGTAAAAGGAAGGGCAGAAGGCAAGCTGGTTAATCAAGCGGTAAGAAAATTTCTACAATAATATTAGTCAGATGCAAGGGGCAATTTATAAGTTGCCCCTTACTTCTGCCCCGGATGAATATTTATTGGTAAAATATCTATACTATTATTGTGTTAAACGGTTGGAAAGGGCGTGGGATTTATGACGGAAAACAGAATCAGATTACGTAAGTACACAACAGGTAAGGGATTAAACATTATTTCAGTAGGTACCGACAAATTTAAAACCAATTCTATAAACCTGTTTATTCACAATCAGCTTGACCGGTCCACAGTTACTCAAAATGCCCTTTTACCTATGGTTCTTAGACGGGGCAGCAAGGATTATCCAACCATGCAGGAGATTTCCAGGAAGCTTGAGAGCCTATACGGCAGCACATTCGACTGCGGAGTTGTGAAGAAGGGCGAACGCCAGATACTGCATTTTTACATAGATGGAGTAAATGATAAATTTCTAGAATCAAGAGACAGCGTCTTTGATTCCTGCGCCTTTATGCTAAACAGTATTGTATCCAATCCTCTTATAAATGATGGGAGATTCAGGGAGGAGTATGTTGAACAGGAAAAGCAAAATCTAAGTAAAATGATCAGAAGCAGAATCAACGATAAGACGCGGTATGCAGTTGAAAGATGCTATGAGCTGATGTGCTCGAATGAAAGATACGGCTTGCACGAATGGGGCAGTATTAACGACCTTGACGGAATATCACCTGCAGCATTGGCTGACCGTTACTCAGATGCAGTTTCCAATTCCAGGATTGATGTGGTGATTGTAGGAAATATAAATGATGATTGGATTTCAAGGCTTGAAGCTATAATCAATATAAAAACATCTAATGATAACAGCATTGCTCCTGAAGATACTGAAAATAATGTAAAAGAGGTCAACACCTTCATTGAAGAAATGGAGGTAAACCAAGGGAAACTGTCTATGGGTTTCCGAACCAATGTCGACGCCTATGATCCTGATTATTATGCCCTGCTTGTATACAGCAGTATACTGGGGGGAGGGGCACATTCCAAGCTGCACCAGAATGTCAGAGAAAAGGCCAGTCTTGCCTATTATGCTTTTGCGCGGCTTGAGAAGATAAAAGGGCTCATGATGGTAGGTAGTGGTATTGAGGCTGTGAATTATGAAGAGACCAGAGAAATTATACTGCGCCAGATTAATGAAATGAAGGAAGGAAATATCTCAGACTTTGAATTTGATTCTTCCAAGAAGGTTCTTGAAAACGGTATAAGGGCAATGACCGATGAACCCTTGCAAATGGTTGATTTCTTTCTGACTCAATCCATACTGGATAAAAACTATGATTTTGAAACCGTAACAAACAAAATCAGGGATGTAAAACGTGAAGATGTTGCAAGGGTTGCGCATAAGGTCAAGCTGGATACAGTATACTTTCTGAAACCCCGAAGTGATGCCTGAAACAGTATGCCGAATCAAGTGCTTTTCGTGGATGGGAGGATAAATATGAAAACATCAGTTATAGAAAACCGGATTTTGAAAGAAAACGTACACATGTGTGAGTATGATAATGGCCTGAAAGCTTTTGTAATACCAAAGCACGGCTATACGAAGAAATACGCTACATATGCCACTCACTATGGTTCCATAGACAATACCTTTATAGTTCCCGGAGAGAAACAGCCTACAAGAGTTCCTGATGGAATAGCACATTTTCTTGAACATAAGCTCTTTGAGACAGAAGATGACCTTCCTGTTCTTGAGAAGTTTTCCACATTGGGTGCATCTGCCAATGCCTATACAAGCTTTGACCATACAGCATATTTGTTCTCATGTACAGAGAATTTTGACCAGAGCTTTAAGCTCCTTATGGATTTTGTGCAGAGTCCTTACCTGACTGACCAGAGTGTGGAAAAGGAAAAAGGAATTATTGAGCAGGAAATACGTATGTACGAGGATAATCCGAATTGGCGGGTATTCTTCAGTTTTCTCGATGCCTTGTATTATAATCACCCGGTAAAAATTGATATTGCGGGAACTGTTGAATCCATATCCGAAATTAATAAAGAGGTACTATATAAATGCTATAATACATTTTACCACCCGTCCAATATGATTGTGTGCGTTGTAGGAGATGTACAGCCAGAATGGGTTTTTGAAGCGGTTCAGGGCAGCCAGAAGATAAAAGAGAACATGCGTGAAATCAAACGTGTATTTCCCGATGAGCCTGCCCGGATAAACCGACAGTCTGTACAAAATAGAATGAAAGTTGCAACACCGTTATTTGTATTGGGTTTTAAAGAAAACACAGAAGAGGTAATTGAACGTTCAGCTCTGCATGATGCAGGAATGAAAATATTGATGGAAATGATATTTGGAAAGGCATCTAATCTCTATAAACAGTTGTATGAAGATGGGTTAATAACCTCCAATTTTGATGCTGATTATACATTCGAAGGTGGATACAGCTATTCTGCAGTAAGCGGAGAGTCAAAGTCCCCTCAGGAAGTCTATGAAAGGGTTGCCGAAGCTGTTAAATCAATTGCACGAAACGGTCTAAGTGAGGAAGACTTCCAAAGAATAAGGAAAATGAAGCTTGGTAGTTTTATTAAGCTGTTTAACTCGGTTGATAGGACGGCACGAGAGTTTTCTGCCAATTACTTCAGGGGGATAGAATTATTCGACTATATAGATGTGTATGGCTCCATAAGCTTTGATCAGATTTGCAATATATTTGATAAGCACTTTATTCCCGAAAGGATGGCTTTGTCAACGGTAGTTCCGGGTTAGGAGGTTTAGAATATGTCAAGGGTTGCATTTCCCGGGCTAGGGATTGAGGAGTTTAACATTGACCCGGTCGCATTCACCTTATTTGGCAGAGAAATTTACTGGTATGGGATTGTAATCTCATTTGCTTTTCTGGTCTGTATAGGTCTGGCCTTGCGTGACTCAAAAAAGTTTGGGGTAAGGCATGATGATATTATTGATTTTACGTTGTTTGTCATACCCGCCGCGGTAGTAGGAGCAAGGCTTTTTTATGTAGCTTTTAAGTGGGAAGAATATGCAGGAAGTCCCCTTGATATATTTGCTATCTGGAACGGCGGTTTGGGCATTTACGGGGCAATACTGGTCTCGATAGTTACTGCATATATTTTTGCCAAGAGAAGGAAGTTGAGTATCCTTAGGTTTTTCGATTTTGTTGTACCATACCTCGCTCTGGGCCAGGCTGTTGGGCGGTGGGGCAACTTTTTTAACGTTGAGGCTTACGGTACGCAGACTACCCTGCCATGGCGAATGGAGATAACTGCACCTGATGGGATTTCGACCATCTCAGTACATCCTACCTTCTTATATGAATCCCTGTGGAATCTAGGAGTTTTTGCACTGCTAATATGGTACAGAAAAAGGAACAAGTTACCCGGAGAAGTATTCCTTCTTTATATGGTTCTTTACGGCGTGGGAAGATTCTGGATTGAAGGCCTGAGAATAGACAGCCTTATGCTGGGAGGATTCAGGGTATCCCAACTGCTTGCAGGAGTTTTTGCAGTAAGCTTGGCGGCAGTTATAATAATAAGGAGAAAACGGGCGGATGCCTTATCTAAAGCTTCCACAGGCAAGGGAGATAATATTACATCCATAGACAAATAGTAGGAAAATATTTTACAAAAATTTACTGTAATATATTGACAGTTCCTGTATATTGATATAACATGATACACAAGAACATAGATAACTAGCCTGAACAAGACCAAAAATTCAAGACATTTCTACACCTATGTTAGATTGCTCCGTAAAACCAGGTACTTCGAGTCAAGAAAAAACTAATACGAGGTGATTGTATGATTGAATATGAAATAAACCATTTGAGAAGGGAACTGGATGATTTAATAGCCAGCGGAGCGACATTCCAGGAAGTGTATATTAAAAGTCTGATACTGGATAAACTTATAGTAGAATTCTACAGCAGAACCTCTATTAAGAAGTAATAGCAACATAGGGTTTAACAGTTGAATATTGATAAAAATAGAGACAAGAAGAAACTCTTGTCTTTTTTTTTTGAATAACTGGATGTGCCTTTAGCCATCCAGTATTTAACCCTCAGCGGCATAAGTAAAATTTAACTTTTTTAAAAAAAATTAAATTTAGGCTTGCTAATAAAAAGGAAATATAATAAAATAGCATTAAAGTGGTAGAAAGTGGTGGCAAGTGGTTGGGTGTGCCACTCGAAGGTGAAAGAGATGTTTATTGGCGAATACCAACATACAATTGATGTTAAGGGAAGGATAATAATGCCCTCCAGGTTTAGGGAGGGGCTAGGTGAAAGGTTTGTAGTAACCAAGGGGTTGGATGAATGCCTATTTGTATATTCGCCGGAAGAGTGGAGCAACCTTGAGAACAAACTAAAAGTTCTTCCGCTTGCAAACAGGGATGCAAGAGCATTCATCAGGTTTTTCTTCTCAGGTGCTGCGGAATGTGAAGTAGATAAGCAGGGGAGAATTTTGATTCCCGCAAACCTGAGGGAATATGCAAAACTGGACAAGGAAATTATTATTACCGGTGTTTCTACCAGAATAGAAATATGGAGCAAGGACAAATGGGAATCCTACAATAACGATGCAGGTATGGATGCAGATACTATAGCTGAAAAGATGTCATCACTAGGGATATGACAGGTGGACTATGGAGTTTATACATAAACCGGTTTTGTTGAATGAAATTATTGACCTCCTGCAGGTTAAACCAGATGGGATATATGTAGATTGTACTGCAGGTGGAGGGGGTCATTCCTACGAAATAGCAAAGAGGCTGAATAACAATGGTTTATTAATTGCCATTGATAGGGACGAGGAAGCAGTCAGAGCAGTAGAAGCAAGATTAAGAGGATTAACTGCAAGTGTAAGGCTGGTGCATGCGAATTACACCGATATCAAGCGAATAATGGAAGAAAACTTAGATGATGGGGCAGACGGGGTATTAATGGATTTGGGTGTTTCGTCGTACCAGTTGGATAATCCTGAAAGGGGATTCAGTTACCAGACCGATTCAATTCTGGATATGAGAATGGATAGAAATCAGGCTTTAACTGCAGAACACGTTGTAAATGAGTATGACAGGGATAAACTCGCAGCAGTAATATACTCGTACGGAGAAGAAAGATGGGCAAAGAGGATAGCCGAATTTATAGTGAGGCATAGAAATATAAGTAGAATCACCACTACAGGTGAACTGTCAGAGATAATAAAAAAAGCAATACCTTCTTCGGCCAGGCGAAAAGGTCCGCATCCCGCAAAGAGAACCTTTCAGGCTATAAGAATAGAGGTAAACAATGAGCTTGGAGCACTTGAAAAAACAATAGTTAATGCGGTAGAGTGTCTGGCACAGGGAGGGAGACTATGTATAATTACCTTCCACTCCCTTGAAGACAGAATTGTCAAGCAGGTGTTTGTTTCTCTGACCGGCAGATGTACTTGCCCGAAAGATTTACCAGTATGCAGATGTGGAAGCAAAAAGCGGGGCAGAATTATAAGCACCAAGCCCATAGAGCCAAGGGAAAGTGAGATTCTGGATAATCCGAGGGCAAGAAGTGCAAAGCTCAGGGTTTTTGAAAAGAGTTGTGCTGAACAACGGTAGCAAAGTTTTGGGCGTTTTACGCTCAGAATCTTAACATAATAAAGCTGTAGACAACAGGCTAACTAAAGACAAAGGCTTAAATACTAAAGAAAAAAATTCAAAAAACAAAAGAAAAGATTCAGAAAGAAACAAAAGAGAACCTTTAACTAACAAAAGAAAAAAGAACAACAAACAAAAGAAGAAGTGTTAAGTTACAAAAGAAAAGAGAGAGATAGTCAACAAAAGAGAAACCTGTGGTATACTCGCGTTACGGAGGTGTTCCTTCTTATCCGATGGGTTCACCTCCAAGAATGTGAGTGTAAGGAGAGAAAAACTGCAGAAAAAGTTAAAGGCTGCAAAAGTCGCAGACATATTCCGATTGTTCTTAATAGGACTCGGTTATTTTTTTCTCTACAGTAAGCAAGTATTTTGAAAGGTTGCGCCATCACCGGATAGTAAATCCGGGTTGAATTATTTAGCTTGTATCCCGCATTTAATAAGCAGCGTAAGTAATATATATCTGAAAGGGTGAATAGAATTGTTACCAGCACAAAAGAAAAGCAGCTGCAATTATCTGACCGAATATGACAGGACTCAGGTTCACAGCAAGAAAGTTCGGGAGGTTATGGTAAGTAGAAGGAATACTATAAGGAAATTTAAAGCCGTATGTGCAATATTGTTTGCTTTTTTGCTGTGCTTATTTATTCTTTTCAGATACTCACAAATTAATGAGTACAACCAGAGGCTGGCAAAGCTTAAAACTGAAGTGAATCAACTCCAAAAGG
>JAWLGL010000065.1:4719-9701 GCA_041685035.1 Clostridia bacterium | reverse complement strand
CTGATGCAGAAATACACATTCAAACAGGAACAGCCCGAAGAAGAAATACCACCCCAAGAACCCGAAAAAGAAGAACCGAAAGAACAGCCAGACCCGCCTGAAACCGACGGGAACATAGAGACTCCATCAGGAAGCCAGGTATCATATGGTGGAAGCTTAGGAGGCACAACAACACACACAACCCCACAAAGCAGCAAAACACAAATACAAAGGGCATCACAGGAGGGAGAAAGAGACAAAATAAAGCCTAAAACCAATAAAGCCGTAACCCAGGAAGCCGAAGAAAAAAAAGAACAGACCAATAAGACAAATGTAGAAAAGAAGGAGAATGAAAATACCACCAGGAAGCAAGAGGAAGATGAAAACAAAATAACGGCCAAGCACGTATCAACAGCAGCAGTGGTAGGGACAGTTGCAGTAGGGGCAGTTGCAGCAGGGGCCGCAGCAGCGGGAGCAATGGGAGCAGGAGCAGCTGCAGCAGCCGCAGGAACAGCAGCAGCAGGGACAGCAGCCGCGGCAGCAGGAAGTGCAGCAGGAAGTGCAACGGTAGGAAGCACGGTAGCGGCAGTAACGGGTACAGAGGCGTTCAAGCTGGCCAATATATCCAGGGCAGTAGTAGTGTGGATAAGAAGGATAATAAGGTTCAGAAAGAAGATATATACGAACTACCGCAGGGTGAGCAGACTAAAAAGAGGAGTCAGGATAAACTCAGCAGAAAACCTGCTCCAAATGACACAGAACCAAATCAGGAACATAAAAAAAGCAAAGCTAACATTTATACAGGCAGATATAGACATGAGGGAAATAACTAAAGACGGTACAACCAACACGGTAAAAGATAAGATTGGCAGCATAGCCCAAGCAGTAGATAAAATAATCAAAGAAAAGATATCGGTAGTATTAAGCATAAATTCGAAAGAAAGAATTAATGAAGTCATAGAAAAGCTCAAAGAAATAAAGTCAGGAAGGCTTTTTATAGAAGTGCCTTACAGTCAAAGCTGGGCAGACAGTGTGATAGAAGAAATAAGGAAAGCATGTCCCAAACATACAATAATACTCGGAAGTATGGAAAAAGAGGACCTGCTTGAGATGCCTGAGTCCAGGCATAAAAACATGATATACAGATTTAATGTAAGGGAAGAAGAAATTGAAGAACGGCAGATTAGAAAGCTGATAAAGAAAATATACAAAAGGTCAAACAGGATGAAAGTGCCTGTTGTGGGAGTAATACTTGATACAAAGAACAAGGTATGGTTAAAAACGATTAGAATAATATTAAAAAGATACGCTATAGGCTGGATGGTTCAGAACATTGATGAGCTACAGGATGCAGGAACTGCCAAGGCTCTTGGACTCAAAAACCAATCAGGTACTTAACTGACAACCGGTTCAATAATTGTAAGCGTTCCGCTTACTGCATTAAGTTCGGCCAGGGCGCCAATAGGAAGAGTAGTATTATACAAACCGTGCCCTGCACTGACGCCTGATATTAACGGCCTGCCAAGCTGAAGCAGGTTCTGCCTCAATGTCTCCTCAACCGATATGCCGTCCGAATTTTCACAGTTTGTAAATTCACCAAGGACTATTCCGAGGCAGCGGTCAAATTTCCCGGCATTCTTCAGGTGTGTAAGCATTCTGTCTACAACATATGCTGGCTCATTTACATCTTCAAGAAAAAGTATTTTTTCATCAGTATCAATTTCAAAACCGGTTCCGAGCGAACTTATTATTGTTGAGAGGTTGCCGCCTGTCAGCCTGCCGCAGCATATTCCGGGTACAAGGGTTCTGTATTTTCCGCATGTAATCGGAAGAATTCCCTGAAAATCAGTAGGACACGAAATTGTTTTTACTAGAGTCCCAAGGTTACGGCCACGGTCACCCGTGCAGAATTCCTTGACCATAGGGCCGTGAAAGGTAATCATGTTTATCTTTTGGCTGAGAAGGTTAAGAAGAAGGGTTATATTGCTGTAGCCTACAAAGATTTTAGGATTAGTCATAATAGTATCAAAATCAATGTAGTCAATGATTCTTTCCACTCCATATCCGCCTCGGGAACAGAAAACAGCATCAATCCGTCTGTCACTGAACATTCTCATAAGGTCGTATGCTCTTTGCCTGTCGGTTCCGGCAAGGTAACCTTTTCTTGAATAAACATAGTGGCCGGGAACTACTTCATAGCCCAGCTTTTTCAGTCTGAACATCCCTCTTTCCAATGCAGACAAGCCCTCAAGATTAATAGGGCCGGCAGGAGATACTACTCCTATCGTACCTCCAGGTAGTAATGCTTTTGGCCTGACAACTGACATGTTCAACACCTTGAAAATACTATATTTTATATTTATGCTTGCACAACTGATTTCTTTCCAACTGTTCCCTGGAGTAAATAAATGAAGTGTAATAAATGCTTAATTGAGAGAGTAAAATATCTTAGAAAATGATGTCGGGAATGGCTAGATATTATGAATTCGAAAAGTTACCTTGAGGGCACTTTCATTCAGCCTGAGTATATTACAGCTTGGGATAGTGAGCAGTTTGACCGGCATTTTATACGGTACAGGGAAATACTGTTTGACCATATAATTCTTCAATGGATTGAATCGAGGAAGGATAATGATGATACAGCAGTAACCTATTATCAAAGCAGTCTTCCAGGAAGAGTTGTGAAGAAGGATTTACTTGGCAATTTGCTGACCTATGGCAGGAAGCATCGAATAAAGATATATATTGGATTGAATACTAATGATAAGTGGTGGGAAGTGATTTCAAAAACGCCTCGGGAATTTAATAGATGGATGGCTGCAGAAACAGACATATCCAGGGAAATTGTTGATGATATATGGAGCAAGTATGGAGTGCTCCAAGAAAAAAGTGAGTTCTATCCGATTGCGGGTTGGTATTCTTCTTTTGAGGTTGACAACTTGAACTTCAACTCATCCGAAAAGCAGAATATTCTTGCCAGGCATTACAATCTTCTGAATACCCACATCAAGCGTGTATCGGGTCTTCCACTGATGATTTCACCATTTTTCAACAGGGCTCTGGATATAGTGTGTGGACCAAACAAGTGGAAAGAGATGTGGGCCAACATACTTTCACAGGCTGACGTAGATATTATAGCACTTCAGGATGGAATAGGCTGTAGAAGAGAGATTGTTTGTGAAGACAAGGATAGAACCAAAGCCATAAAGAATGTAGGAAAATGGTTCAAGGCAACACGGGATGCTATAGATTATTCAGGCAGGAATACCGAGTTGTGGTCTGACCTTGAGACCTTTGTTGAAGAAATTGAAGACGGAAGGAGTAAGTTCAACCCTGCTCCGATTGATAGAATAATTAAACAGATTAAGGCTGAGAGACGTCATGTTGATAAGTTTACTTCATTCAGTTTTCAGGCGTACCAGGACTATGACAGGAATATAAAACTTTTTAATAGGTACAGGGAATATGTTGAGGATATTTCAAGTGCTTCAGATACCGGAGGTTAGTACACGGTCACGCAAACTGTACTTAAAAAAAGCTGAATAATTAGTAATGCAGAATACAAATAATAAAGAAAAAGGATAGGAGAGACATGACGTGAAAGCAGACAAGTTTATCATTGATAATATGAGGGATGCTGATACAATGAAAGGAATTAAGCACTCACTGACCAAGCAGGAAGGGATTATTGCAGTTAGGGTGGATATGCAGGCCGATACCATAACAGTGGATTATGACGAAAATGATTATGACAGTGAAGGGATAAAATCACTTATCAATCGGCAGGGACTGGATGTAAAGGGCATAATTTAGGCTGGTTTTTCAAATTACATGACTATGTTAAGTTCATAACTTAGAATAGAAGTATGTGGGCAATAATAAATTCAATAATATATTAAAGAATTTTTTCGTGGAATAGGAAGGCTTCTTCCTATTTTTTGTTGTAAGGTGGAAAACTAAAGGGGTTGGTATAAATTTGTAAAAAATAGTTAAAAATATGCTTGAAAATATTTGAATAAAAAGAAGGAAAACAAATTTAACTTGTCGAATATAAAATAGGCTTTGTACATAAAATTTTACTATAATCAGATTGCAGTTATAATTTTTATGTCAAGGAGGAGAATTTTTAAATTTGTCGAAGTGTACTAATAGTAAAAGAAGCCAAGTATTTAGAATTTCGGGCAGAAGCTGTTGATGCCCGTTATTCAGCAATAAGGATTTTGGGTGTCTTTAATGTCAGGTTATTATTCAGATGAACTCCTGGAAGAGGTAAAAAGTTCAAACGATATAGTTGATGTTGTATCCGAATATGTGAGGCTAAAGCGAAGCGGGAGAAACTATTTTGGTCTGTGTCCTTTCCATACAGAGAAAACCCCTTCATTCTCTGTATCTCCTGAGAAGCAGATATTTCATTGCTTCGGATGCGGTATAGGGGGCAACGTATTCCACTTTATCAGTAGAATTGAGAATCTTGAATTTGTGGAATCGGTAAGGCATCTAGCTGAAAGGGTTGGAATGCACTTGCCGGAAGATGGACAGGAGGCTCTTCAACCTGAAAAGGTCAGACTTAAACAGAGGATTCTGGAAATGAACCTTGAAGCTGCCAGATATTATCATCAGAATCTGGCCGATTCAAAAGCAGGGCCTGCATTAAGGTACTTGAAGGATAGGGGTATTTCTACTGATACAATTAAGAAATTTGGACTTGGCTTTGCATTTGGAATACACAATGATCTTGCAGGTCATTTAAAATCAAAGGGATATAGTGAAGACGAAATAGTTGAGGCTGGACTGGTATATAGAAGTAAAAGCAATATTTTAAATGATAAATTCAAAGCAAGAATTATTTTTCCCATCCTTGATGTCAGGGATAGGGTTATAGGGTTTGGTGGAAGAGTATTGGACAATTCCATGCCTAAATACTTGAACTCACCTGAAACTTTAATATTCAACAAAAGAAAAAACCTTTACGGCCTGAATCTGGCAAAAAAGTCAAATGAGAG
>JAWLGL010000065.1:0-4709 GCA_041685035.1 Clostridia bacterium | reverse complement strand
AGTGGAAGGGTATATGGATGTAATATCTTTATATCAGCATGGGATTGAAAACGCAGCTGCATCCCTTGGGACGTCATTTACGCAGGAGCAGGGCAGAGTTCTGAGAAAATATTTCGATGAAATAATAATATCCTTTGATGCCGATGCTGCAGGCCGGAATGCTGCTGTAAGGAGTTTGGACCTTTTGAATGATATGGGAATACCGGTCAGGGTTGCTAAACTTTCTGATGCGAAAGACCCTGATGAATTGGTTAGAAAAAAAGGGGTTAAGCTGTTCAGAGACCTGATAGAATCAGCAAAATCCCTGGCTGAGTTTAAGATTGATATTCTAAAAGAACAGCATGATTTAAATGATGTACGAGGCAAAATCGGCTTCTTGAATAAGATGGCAGCAGTTCTGTCCAAAGTACAGAACAATATTGAAAGAGATGCATATGTAAGGAAGATAGCCGAAGAAACCGGAATAGGCATTGAACCGATATATGCGGAAATAGGGAAACAGATGCACGGCAGGAGTAAGGTGTTCAGGGTTCCCCAAAATGCCAGGATAGACAGAACTGGCGCGGTCAAAACTGTCAATAATTTGGACCGTAAAATTATTCAAACTGAAAAGATGCTTATTGCCTTAATGAGTCTGGGAGATAAGGAACTTTTCGGATACATCAGAAAGAAGATTAATCCTGATGACTTCCAATGGCATCAGGGGAAGAATATAGTTGATAGGGTAATTAAGGCTTATGACCAGTTGAAAGAAGTAAGCCATTCAGAAATACTGGATAGTCTTGAAGACCAGGAAGAAATAAACCTTTTTTCTGAAATAATGCAGGGGGATTATACTTTTGAAGACAATTACAAGGTTGCCGATGAATTACTGGGGACAGTTGAAAGAGGCAAGATTGAGTCCAGAATACATGAACTGCATGTTCAGATGAAAGAAAAAAATATTGAAGCTGAGGAATTAAAAAAATTGGATGAAGAATTGAAGACACTGACATTTGCACTAGGAGTCATGAAAAAACCAATGCAGAAAGGAGGCGTGAACAGTGAGTGGTAATGAAGGCAAAAAGGCTATAATAAAAGAGCTGATTGAGAGAGGCAAAGCAAAAGGAATGCTTACCTATAAGGAAATTATGGATGCTCTTGAAGAAATAGACCTTGACCCTGACCAAATTGAAAAAATATATGATACCTTGGAAAATGTAGGTATTGATATAGTTGGAGATATCGAAGCCGAACTGGAGGATTTACAGCTCACCGATGAGGAACTTGAAGACATGTCGGTTCCTGAAGGGGTAAGCATTGATGACCCGGTAAGGATGTATCTCAAGGAAATAGGTAAAGTACCTCTTCTTTCTGCTGAACAGGAGATTGACCTTGCAAAAAAGATGGAAATGGGTGATACAGAAGCCAAGAGAAGACTTGCTGAAGCCAACCTCAGACTTGTTGTCAGTATTGCAAAAAGATACGTTGGGAGAGGTATGCTTTTCCTGGACCTGATTCAGGAGGGCAACCTTGGGCTGATAAAGGCAGTGGAGAAATTTGACTATACTAAAGGATATAAGTTCAGTACCTATGCTACATGGTGGATTAGACAGGCAATTACCAGGGCTATCGCAGACCAGGCAAGGACAATAAGGATTCCCGTCCATATGGTCGAAACAATTAACAAGCTTATCAGGGTTTCAAGACAGCTTCTGCAGGAACTTGGAAGGGAGCCTCAGCCTGAAGAAATCGCGAATGAAATGAGCCTTTCTGTTGAGAAGGTTCGGGAAATACTCAAGATAGCTCAGGAGCCCGTGTCCCTTGAAACTCCTATAGGCGAAGAGGAAGACAGCCATCTGGGTGATTTTATACCTGATGATGATGCGCCTGCCCCATCAGAGGCTGCTGCGTTTACCCTGCTTAAGGAACAGCTGATTGATGTGCTTGATACGCTGACTCCAAGGGAGGAGAAGGTACTAAGGCTCAGGTTCGGACTGGATGATGGCCGTGCAAGAACCCTTGAAGAGGTTGGAAAGGAATTCAATGTAACAAGGGAACGAATAAGACAGATTGAGGCAAAGGCGCTTAGAAAGCTAAGGCATCCGAGCAGGAGCAAGAAACTGAAAGATTACCTTGATTAGACAATTCTCGATTGATTGAGGTCAATCGAGAATTTTTAGTTTGGACTGAAAGTGTGTAAGATATTTTACGTTATCTTTATAGTTAATTAATATGGATGTAATAATTCAGTTGCAAAATTAAAGAGTTTGGAGAGAATATTACAGAGACATTTTATAGCAGAAATTAAAGAAACGGGAGGAATAAGATGTATAAGAGGGATGAAATGCACAAGGTAAAAAAATGGTTTAATTGTCCTGTTAATAAGCCTGAGATTGTAGGTGGCAGCATTGTACTTTTGCCGGGAAGTATTATTCGTAAGGACCCCGGAGAACAGATTTATCTTGGACCTGGCTGCACACTCCAGGAGGGGGCGCTTCTTCATGCACACGGAGGTGAATCCGGAGGGATTTATCTCGGCCCGACAAACAACCTTGGCCACTATGCTGTAGTGCATGGGCATGTGGTGACCGACTACGATGTTTTTTTCGGTGTCCGTTCTACGGTCCACAATATCAAAACCGGATATAGAGTATACATAGGTCACGAGGCAAGGATATTCAATAGTGAGATTGGTAACTTGGTTGAGATACAGGAATGCGCAAATGTTGAAAACAGTGTTATTGGCAGCAATGTAAGGATAGGGGATAACTGTGAGATAAAGAACGCTATTATCGAAGATAATGTTGTGATAGAGGCCGGCGCCAGGGTTTACGGATGCTGTAGGGAAAAGGTCGTAATAGGTGAAGGAAGCAAGCTGTGTAGGGCAAGTGAGGTCTATGTAAGCTTGCACCCACATTCTTTGGTAGGAGTGAGAAAGATAGTTGATGAAGCCGGAGAGGTTGAAGAGGCAGCAAATCTAAATATCAATCCTGTTACCGATTTCGGGGAGCATGTCTGGGAGCATAATATGGAGCTTGCACATATTTCGCCTGAAGTTGTGGAGAAGCTCAAGAAGCAGTATTTCGAGCACTGCGAATGCCATAAGAAATAGTTAAAGAAAAAACACCGAAAAAATCCTCGGAGCCTATATGAGGATTTTTTTTTATTGCTGAAAATTCTGAATGATGATAAAATATCAGTTAATGTTAGCAAAAAAAAATATATCCAGCTTCGATAAAATTTTAAAGGAGTGATGTTACATGGTCAATATTTTGACCAAAGGTGGTGGGTATGTAGTATACATATCGAGTTGTGGCAGACATCCCTGGAGAAGGCAAAAGGAGCCTGAAAGAACCAAGCCGAGTATGCGACTGCATCTGCGCAGAGCACGAGGAACCTGGTACAGAAGGGAAGTGGAACTGCCTGGTGTATTGGATGAGTACATCAAGGCTTATGAGTCAGGCCATAAGAGAAGCGAGAACCGAGCAGAAGGAAGAGGAAAGGTTATAGTTTCAGAACTTGTCGACAGGGTAAACAATGGTGACAGCAAAGCCAGGAAACAGTTATTTGAACACTATTTCTATTTGGTTGTAGAAAATGCAAGACACTTTGAAAAGCTCGGATTTGACTTTAATGATGCGGTTCAGGCCGGAAGTGAAGGATTGATTCATGAATTAAATATCAGGGATATCAAATCTTATCAACTCAGTGCCAGGGCAGAAAAAACCATCATGAGATATATATCAAAGAATAAATCTGATACAGAAGGAGCAGAGCTACTTTCAATTGAGGTTCTGGAAAGACGAGTTGAGTTGGAAGACCCAGTTTTTATGTTATTAGTACCGGTTATTCTGAATGAACACTATGACAGGATATTTACTGAACTGACTGATTTGCAACAGAAAGTAATAAGAATGAGATTCTTTGAGGGGAAAACTCTGGAACAAATAGGGAAGAAAGTTAATCTAACAGGAGAAAGAGTAAGGCAGATAGAGACTGTTGCGCTCAGTATATTAAGACAGCCTGCAGTAAATAGGAAAATCAGAAGCTTTCTTTATGAAGAGATATAATTGTATATTGTAGATTTCTGAAGGGTAAAATCTAATAAATAGTAGATTTTACCTCTTTTTTATTACAGTTTAATAATATAGTAACATTTGTATTATATAATAAAAGGTACAATTCACAGATTTATATAACGGACTAAAAGGTCCAAATGCGGAAGAAGGTTTTCTTTGGCGCAAGTCGTTTAACAGTATTTAAGTTTCCCTTATGGGAGCTTAATGGATAAAATTAAAAAAAGGAGAGTGCATTATGCCTACTAAAGCTGTACGGGACGTGTGGAGAAGACTGGAAGAAGGGAATAAAAACTATGCCCACGATTTGAATGGTGGAGCGAGTAGGTATACAAGTCCAGACACGATAGTGTTCACGTGCATGGACCCCCGAGTCTTCCCGAATAGCGTCTTTAACAGAAAACAAGGACGTCTGGTGGTACTGAGAAACGCTGGGAACTGTGTAGACAAAGGTATTATCGCAGATATCTCGTTTGCTCTGGACCACTTCAGAGATGTTCCAATAGTCGTTGTTCTGGGACATACTGACTGCGGTGCCGTCAAGGCAGCTATCAATGCAGTCAGAGAGGGTACAGAAGAACGGCACAGTAGTAGGGTAACAGATAGGATTGGCTCCCTTGTCAAGGAAGCAATTAGCAAGGGTGTAGCAGA
>JAWLGL010000064.1:0-9726 GCA_041685035.1 Clostridia bacterium | reverse complement strand
AAACAAGATATAACTATCCATGGGGACCTTGCAATCATCGAGATTACAAAGAAATTAATAAACTTTATAGGCGTCAGGCCTGCTACATATGCAAGAGCATCCTTGCCCGGCAGGCCGGGTATCAGGTAAATAACAAAGAGGGTTATGGAGGCCCTTGGAGTATTAATCAGTTCTTTCAGCTTTTCCATTTGGGAACGGGACATAATCTTTTCTATAAAAGGCTGACCTAAAGTCCTCGCCAGCATGAAGCAGGCCAATGAGCCCAGAGCAATTCCCAGAACCGACAGGACTGACGACACCAATGTTCCGTACAGGTATCCACCGGCAAAATATACAACCTCTGCGGGAATCATGAATATGACTACCTGAAAGAACTGTATAATTACAAAAACTCCAAATCCCCAATTTCCAAAGCCTTTAATCCATCTTTCGAATTCCTCTCTATGTGTTACAATAGTCATTATCAAGTCCCAGTATCTTATTGTCAATACAGCTATCATAAGCAGTACAAGGACAGCAATTACTTTTCTGATGCCGGTTTTTATTATCTGTTTGTCCATTTATTCTCCTTTATGTATAAGAATCAAGCTCCGACAGCAATGTTAATATAACATAGAGAATTTACCGTTTCAAGGTTGATTATTCTCATTCATCGCAAGCAGTTGGAAGATAAGTACAGATAAGCTTCTTATTCTACTATTATGTAGCGGTGCAAGAAAAGAAGAAAACATTGATACAAAAATTTGACACTAGAAAATTTCTAGAATATAATTACCTCTATAGAAACACTGCTATTGTATTTATGCAAATACATAAAGCAGCGGTATCAGTAATAGTATTTTATGAAGTTTAATTATTATTGGGGGGAATCGTCAATTGGAAAGTATTAGTGTGGGACAGGTAATATTCAATATATTTACCGTCCTTTTTCTTGTTTTTCTTAACGGTTTTTTCGTGGCGGCAGAGTTTGCAATAGTGAAAGTTCGCTCTTCCCGTCTAACACAGCTTGTTAATGAGGGAAGCCGAAGCGCACGGTTTGCTAAAAGTGTTACATCAAGCCTGGACGCGTATCTTTCAGCTTGTCAGTTGGGAATAACCCTTGCCTCTCTTGGCTTGGGGTGGGTAGGTGAACCGCTGGTTGCACGAATGATTGAACCGGCATTATCCACCTTTGGAGTTCCTGAGCTGGCTATACACACCATTGCTTTTGCCATTTCATTCGGAATAATTACAATCCTTCATATTGTATTGGGAGAGTTGGCGCCTAAGTCTTTTGCCATTCAGAAATCGGAAGTGGCGGCTTTATGGCTGTCTCCACCTCTTATATTGTTTTATAAAGTTACTTATCCTGCGATATGGATACTCAACCATTTATCCAATCTTGTGCTGAAGCTCTTGGGGCTGCAGCCTGCCAGTGAGCACGAGCAGGCTCACACAGAAGAAGAAATAAGGATACTTGTTAATGAAAGTCAGAAAAGCGGACTTATTGACCATGCAGAGCGGATTCTCTTTGATAATGTATTTCAGTTTTCAGACCGTCTAGCCCGTGAGGCTATGGTGCCGAGAACCAGTATGGTAGTGCTTTACGCTAATGACACGTTTGAGGATAATCTGAACACTGTAAAGACTACCCGCCATACGCGGTATCCGGTTGCTAAAGGTGACAAGGACAATATTATCGGTTTTGTACATGTCACTGACTTGTACAGTGAGTCCAATAAACAGGGAGATAAGGATATCACAAGTCTATTAAGAAAGGTATTAACCGTACCTGAGTCTATGGAGCTCAGCCATGTGCTTAAACTTATGCAGAAGAATCGTATACAGATGGCAATAGTTGTGGATGAATACGGAGGTACGGCAGGACTAATTACTCTGGAAGATATTATTGAAGAGATTGTGGGAGAAATCCAGGATGAATTTGATAATGAAAGGCCAATGGTGGTGCAGCTGGAAAAAGGTTATTCAATTGACGGCAGGATGCTTATTGAAGATGTAAACAACCTCCTGAATACTGATGTTCCTAATGATGAAGTGGATACAATCGGCGGTTGGGTTCACATGATACTTGAGGATAAGGCGGGAATTGGGCAGAAGGTTGAACACGGCAGCGTAATATTTGAAGTTGCAGAAATGGACCGTCACCGTATAGCACGGATACTGGTTTGTGGTAAGCCAAGCGAACTGGAAAATGATGAAGTTGCATGCGTATAACCATGTAAAAAACAATATGGAGATTGTTTTTCCGATCATGGATTCAATATTATTAATAATTATGGTTTAGTGTGAAATGGTTTCTGTTTTTTGCAGAAATCTTTTCTCTTTTATATGAAAATATTTTACAGGCTGTAACTTTTCCTGTTTTTAAACGTGTATATTGTGAAAGGGGTAGCAAATGAATAAAGACTCGTTGGATTACATCTACAGATTATATATGAATGATATTTATGCTTACCTTCTTTCTTTATGCGGTGAGCATCATCTTGCCCAAGATATTCTGCAGGAGACATTTTTCCGGGCATATCTTTATCTTGAAGACTTCAAGGAAGATAAAATCAAGCCGTGGCTGTTCAAGGTTGCACATAATGCATTGGTTGATTTCAAAAGAAAGAACAGCCGCAGTATTGTCAAGGAGGGGGAGTATTTCAAAAATCTTGCCGATTATACAACTCCCGAGAAAGAACTGATTAAGCAGGAACAGCTCAAGGATTTAAAGGCTTTGGTTAATGAGCTTACAGAAGACTACAGACAGGCTGTACTTCTGTGCGATATTCATGAGTTATCCTATAAGGAATCTGCAGAAGTAATGGGTGTCGGTGTAGGGTATTTTAAGATATTGCTTTACAGAGCAAGACAGAAGCTGCGAATGAGTATAAAAAGGAGTGATTGTAATGAATGAAGAATTCAAGAAGAAACTGAAGGATTATAAGGATGGGAAATTGACTGAAGATGAAGTTAATGAACTGGAAAAGGAACTGGAAAAACTGGAGATATATCAATCAGTTATTGACGAAGATTTGCAGGATTCTTCACATAGAACCAACCGGGAGAACTCTGAACTGCAGGATGAAAAGAGGCAGGGAATGATACTGAGGCGCGGCAAATGGAAGGCAAGGATACAAAATGCATTGACAGCTATTTTTATACTATTTGTATTGACGGTTATCACCAGTATTTTATCTAATGTTTTCTACTTTACCGGCAGCCCTGACAGAAGTGAAACGTATCGTGACGTTGTTGAATCAACCATTGCCATTACCCATCCTAATATTAGGGCCAGAGGAGGAGCCGAGGTGAATCCGTTCTTAACAATGAAAATAGAAGCAGACCTGTACAAGCAAGTAGGAAGTGAACTTCTCAAGACAGGTGATATGCGGATGAACTTCATGCTTGGAAATGCTGGCTACCCGGATTATGAATGGCTGTCAGGACAGTACAATACCTATGCATTCCTGTACCCTGGAGCAGCAAAGGTGGAAGGTGACAATGATTGGGATAAGCTGGAGATATTACCCGAAGGGTCGGTAGTGGAAGCATATCTGTCTTTCAGCCGGTTCTTTGAAACAGATGAAATTCTGCAGAAGTTTAAAGATAGAGATATGAAGCCGGTATGGCTGGCTGTAGATACAGGATTTGATGATTATTCCGATGAGGATAAGCTTAGTATGCATTATCCGGTAGGCTTTCCTTATCAACCTCTCTGGCATCACAATGACTGGACAGATAAAGAGCAGACAGAAGAGAAAAAGTGGCCGTTCTGGAAGAAAGTCATGGGGAGTGCTGAAGCTCCATCGGTTGAGCCTTACGGCAGTGGGGAAACACGCAATAAGAATTTCGTGGATACACTTTTACTCCTGGATAAGTATGAAGATATATCAAACAGGGCTGTGGCCGGAGGCAAGCTAAATATTACCGAGAGACTTGAGTTTATTGATAAGCATGGTGTCCGTATTTACGGTATGGTTGTTACCGGACCTTCTAAGGAGATTTTAAAACTCCGTGAAGAAGATTGGATAAGTAAAATTCAAACTGGTGAAGCCAGGCTCTGGAACTGGTATAATTATTAAGTAAGCTGCTTTTGCTTAATTGAATCTTCTTTAAAATTTCAATAGGAGCTGGAAGCTGTCTCTAAGGGAAAATAAATTAACTGCTCATATTCGCTAGTTAATTCACTTTCCCTTATAATCAGAGGAGGAAGCTCCTTGAGCGGAGCCGATGCTTGCGTCCGCCTGCATAAATACTTTTATAATTGGAGGGAACCATGTACTCTATTGAATTATCGAGAATAACACTTGAGGAGTTCGAAGAAGCGATGCGAAGAACGCAGCTTCTGCCGTCACAGAGAATTATACTGAATAACCTCAGCGGGAATATGCAGATACTTAAGGATAAAGGCTGCAGCAGCCTTCAGGATTTGCAGAACCTTCTCAAAAGGAAGAATAATTATATTGCCATTGCCGAAGATACCGGAATCAGTCAGGATTACCTTGTGATTCTCAATAGGATGGTAAACAGCTATGTTGTAAAGGTTTTACCTCTTGAAAAACTGGAGATATTCACAAAGGAAGAGCTGAACCTGATTGCCGGTGAGAAGATTGGGAATACTAAGCAGTATTATGAGGCCTTTACAGACGTCAGACAAAGAGAGAGTTTTTCAGCCAAATCAGATATTTCCCTGGAGAAGCTGAGATATGCTCTGCATATTATTGATTTGGTGAGAATTAATGGTGTAGGCATTGAATACGCTAAAATTCTTTATGAAATAGGTGTAAAATCTGTCTCAGATTATAATAATACGCCTTCGGCAGAAATTCTTGAGCTGGTTAAGGCTTATAACAAAAGAAAGGAATATACCAAGGCGACGCTGGGAATTGCTGATGTAGATTACTGCCGTCGTTTTTGTGAGAAGCTGGATTGTGATATAATCTGACTTAGAACGAGATAAACTGGAGGATTTTTTATGCCGAATGGAAATAATAAAATTGCGGTGGTTTACAAGTCGAAATACGGCAGCACAAGACGCTACGCCGAATGGATTGCAGAAGAAGTAAACGCAGACTTATTCGAGAGGTCGCAGGTAAGTCTGGATGACCTTTTCAAGTATGGCACAATTATATATGGAGGTTCACTTCATGCTGCCGGCATCATGGGTATTTCATTCCTGAAGAAGGATTTCGACAGCATAAAGGATAAGAAAGTGATAGTGTTTTCCGTAGGCGCTTCTCCGGCACATCCTGAAGCGCTAGAAGATGTAAAAAATTCAAATTTTACCGACCAGATGAAAGAGAGAGTTCATTACTTTCATTTAAGGGGTGGATTTGATTTTAGTAAGCTTAACGTTATTGATAAATTTCTGATGTTTCTTATGAAGAAAAAGATTGAGATGAAAAAAGGAGAACTCAGCGGCGACGAGAAGGGAATGCTGGAATGCTTTGACCACCCTGCAGACTGGACAGATAAGGAAGCAATTATGCCTATTATAAAATGTATTAGTGGTAAGTGAAGATGGTATGTTATAATGTGTTAATTCTATAAAGAAAGGTGAGGATATATATGAATAAAAGATGTAAAGCAGAGATAGTAGTGAAAGGGGAGGTGCGTGCGGACTAAACCGAATCTGCCCTCCCCATTTCAGGTACTATCAAATATAGGGAGGACAAACATGACAATATGTAAAATTGATTTATATGATATAGGTCTATCCAAGCAGTGGATTCAGGAAGCCGAAATGTATGGCGGTAATCTCCATCTGGCAAGGGTTTCAGTACAGCACAAGGATATGTATAAAGTTCTGACCGAAAGTGGAGAGATATACGCCGGGGTTTCTGGGAAGTTCAGTTATACAGCATCTCATGCAGCAGACTATCCTGCTGTGGGTGATTGGGTACTGATTGACCGGTTAGATGATAAAAAAGGTAATGCAGTAATACACCACATTCTTAAGCGAAAAAGCTTTTTCGAACGAAAGGCGGCTGGGACGGGAAATGAGCGCCAGATAGTTGCAGCAAATATTGATACGGTGTTTATATGTATGTCGCTCAATAACGACTTTAACCTGAGGCGTATGGAGCGGTATCTTTCAATTGCCTGGGATAGTATGGCAGTGCCGGTTATCGTGCTCACAAAGTCCGATTTATGTGATGATATAAGCATTAAGCTTGCTGACATAGAATCTGCTGCTGTGGGCGTGGATGTGATTGTAACTTCAAGTATGAGTAGTGACAGCTGCACCGGTATCCTAAGGTATCTGGGTAAGGGAAAAACCGCAGCCTTTATTGGTTCGTCGGGTGTGGGAAAGTCTACTCTGATAAATAAGCTTATGGGTGAAGAAATGCTTGCTACCAAGGGAACCAGAGCTGACGACAAGGGCAGGCATACTACAACCCACAGGCAGCTGCTGATACTACCTGGAGGTGGAGTAGTTATTGACACACCAGGTATGAGGGAACTTCAGGTAGCTGGTGCTGATTTATCTAAGTCTTTCAGTGACATCGAGAAACTGGCAGAAGACTGCCGCTTCAGGGATTGCAGGCATGGGTCCGAACCGCAGTGCGCAGTAAGGAAAGCCATCGATGAAGGGATATTATCTGCTGAGCGGCTTGAAAGCTATAAAAAGCTTCTGCGGGAAATGGTCTTTGAAGAGCGTAAAGCTACAATGACTGCGGCACAGGCTGAAAGGCAGAAGGTAATTGATATGATGGGCTCCCTGGACCACCAAAAACAGATTCTGAAAAGGAAGCAGAGGGACAGTTCTCCTGCATCCAGAAAATAGCATAATTGAAAAGGACAGTTCTGGATTGGCATATTCATAAATAGAACTGTCCTTTTTTCGTGCTTAATTCAATTCAAGCGCTGCAATCAGTTTCAGTTTTTCTTCTCTTGATAATCGTTTTATAAAATATTCCCGTTGTAAAGCTTCTTTCTTAGTAGAAAGACTTTCAAAGTACTTTAACACAACCGGAGTTCTTGTACGTGTATACTTCGCACCTTTGCCCTGGTTGTGTTCTGCTAATCTCTTATCAATATCAATGGTCCATCCTGTATACAGGGTCCCATCCTTACATTCTAAAATATATACATAATACAATGAGTAGACCTCTCTATAATGGAGAATTTCCAAATTTAGCTGAAGAATGTCAATATTTCAGGCTTTCAAGTTGTAGTAATTATATCACAGAATTTCAACGAAATTTAAAGTAAGGAGACAACTGATTTTCACAGTAACAATACCTCAGCCGCAGTCATAGAATATACCTGAGAATAGAATGTCAAGGGGATGGTTAACATGAACGGAAAAAGAAGTTTTGCAATTGTAGGCGGCGACCTTAGAAACATAAAGCTAGGTGAACTGCTTTCTGATGAAGGTTTCTCGGTTAAGTTGTACGGGTTTGAAGGGGTTGAAATAAACCAGAAAGAACTCAAAGCAGAGTCCTTAAAGGAAGCGGTTGATGATGCTGACGTGGTTGTCGGACCCATACCATGCTCGCAGGACGACCAGACATTACACTGCGCGTATTTTGAAGACAGGATTTTTATAAACGAACTGTTCAGGCAGATGAATAAAAACCAGATATTTATTGCCGGAATGATAAATGATAGAATCAAGCACATGGCTGAAGCGTTTAATGTGTATTGGGCCGATATCCTGGACAGGGAAGAAATGGCTGTACTAAACGCAATCCCTACTGCCGAAGGGGCAATACAGCTGGCAATGGAGGAACTGCCTATAACCCTACATAACTCTAATATTCTGGTAATGGGGTTTGGAAGGATTGGGAAGATTCTTGCCAAGATGCTTAATGGAATCGGAGCAAGGGTTTATGTAGAGGCAAGGAAGCATTCCGATATTGCCTGGATAGAAAGCTACGGATATACGCCGATACATTTAAGTGACCTGTATGACCATCTGGGGAATTTCGATATAATTTATAACACCATTCCATATATTGTTCTGGATACGCCCGAGCTTGACAGGGTCAGGAGGGACTGTCTGCTAATAGACCTTGCATCGAAGCCAGGTGGTATCAATTTTCAGAAGGCCAAGGAAATGGGAAGGAAGTGCATATGGGCGCTTTCTCTGCCCGGCAAGGTTGCTCCCGCAACAGCTGCAAGGTTTGTCAAAAATACAGTGTTCAACATTATTAACGATTTGGGATTATAGCTGAACAGCAGAGAAACTAATGCGGCATATTTTCAATTGCACTGGGAATTGGTTTAATATATAATGTTCACTGATAATTGAATGGAGGCGATAGGATGAAGCTAACTGAAAGAGATGTTGAACACGTTGCAAATCTTGCAAGACTGAATCTTACCCCCGAAGAAAAGCAGAAAATGACCAGAGAACTGGCAGAAATAATAGGTTTTGCAGATAAGCTTAACCAACTCGATACACAAGGAGTGGAACCCACAGCCCACGTTCTTCCCATATCCAATGTTTTCAGGAAGGATGTTGTCAGGCCGTCTTATGACAGGGAGGATATACTGGCAAATGCAGCAGCTGTTGAAGATGGATGTGTTAAGGTACCCAAGGTAATGGAATAAATCAGTTGGTAGATTTATTTAAGATATAGGAGGTTGATGAGTTGAAGCTATATGAATATACTGCACACCAGTTAAGAGATATGTTAGGAAAGAAGAAAGTAAGTGTTCCCGAAGTAATCCAATCATATATAGACAGAATTAAACAGGTGGAATCCAAAATAGAAGCTTATATTTCAGTCTGTGAGGATGAGGCTCTAAGGAAGGCTGCTGAAGTCCAGAAGGGTTTTGACTCAGGGGAGGACATGCCTGCGCTTGCCGGAGTACCAATGGGACTCAAGGACAACATGTGTACCAAGGGACTGGTGACAAGCTGCGCCTCAAGAATGCTGGATAATTTTATTCCACCTTATAATGCGGCTGTTGTGAACAAGCTCACTGAAGAAAAGGCTGTACTAATAGGCAAGATGAATATGGATGAGTTTGCGATGGGGTCATCTACCGAAAACTCATATTACAAACAGACAAAGAATCCGTGGGACCTGGAATGTGTTCCTGGAGGCTCCAGCGGAGGTTCTGCTGCTGCCGTAGCGGCTGATGAGGCTGTGTTTACCCTGGGGTCGGATACAGGCGGTTCAATTAGGCTTCCTGCAGCATTCTGTGGTACAGTTGGGTTGAAGCCTACATATGGGTCAGTGTCAAGATACGGTCTGGTAGCGTTTGCTTCATCTCTGGATCAGATAGGCCCTCTTACCAAGGATGTTACCGACTGTGCACTTGTAATGAATGCTATATCCGGCTATGACCCTCATGATTCCACCTCGGCAAATGTAGACTACCCTGACTACACTAAGGCTCTGATAAATGATGTAAAGGGATTAAAAATAGGACTCCCTAAAGAGTACTTCGGCGAAGGAATTAATTCTGAAGTGAGAAAGACTGTTGAAAAGGCGGTTGAACTGCTGGGGAAGCTTGGGGCTGAATATGAAGAATTTGAACTTCCAATTACTGAATACGCCCTCCCGGCATACTATCTGATTTCATCTGCCGAAGCAAGTTCTAATCTTGCCAGGTATGACGGAATAAAGTACGGGTACAGGGCTGAAAGGTTCGATGATTTGATTGACCTGTACAGGCAGTCAAGAAGCGAGGGATTCGGGCCCGAGGTAAAGAGGAGAATAATGATTGGCACCTATGCACTCAGCGCAGGTTACTATGATGCTTATTATAAAAAGGCTCTGCAGG
>JAWLGL010000063.1:0-9795 GCA_041685035.1 Clostridia bacterium | reverse complement strand
TTTGAATTTAAGGTTTCTGATATTTCTTTACCTGCGTATCTACTAATACTTCAATCTTGTTTTTACCATGGCCGGTGCTCAGGCCAAGCTTTATATCGTAAAGTATAACATTATCGGATTCGCTGACAATTTTCACCTCGAAATCCGTTACATTCGCGCTTAATTGGTATGCATCTGCCGGGTCGGGGTTTCCGGGCGTATATGGATTGGATGAATCGGACTTGAACCTAACCAGCTTGTCACTGTCAACGTCCTCCGACAACTTGAACCAGGTGCTGGTTCCTGAATCATCCACACATTGGATTATTGTCCCCAGGCTGCTGTCGTCAGTAATCTTTACTCCACCTTCTGTGTATATGTCAGTATCACTGCATCTTCTTACTTCATCTACAATCTTTTCAAGTACCGTTTTAGCATCGGTACTCAACTGAACTTTCGCATTTTCCCTGTTCATCTCCAGGTATATCATAAAGAACTTCCCTGCAACAACTGCAACCATACCCAATATTACTATTACTACTACTATCTCTACCAGAGTCATTCCCTTGGCTTTATCATATTTTAACCTTGTTAACATAGGCAAGTCACCGCATCTAAAAATAATTTAAAAGAATATCTTTTAACAGTAGAAGGTATACCTTCTACTGTTAAAAGTAAATTTAACTACGCATGATTATATCGTGGTTAGTTCAAAATGTCATATGGTGCAGCAAGTGAGGCAGGTTTAGGATAAAGCACCGCATTATTTGAACCATAAATTGTTACATTTCCATTTTCGTCAATGTCACATCTAAAATAAAAGTCATCGGAGTCATTAGTATCATAAGGTCCTCTCTTCAGTATTGGAATTACATTCATATATGTTTTTTCCGCTTTCCCTGAACCTGTTGGAAAAACTGCATCCCCAAGTAATACATCGCCTATAACTCCTGCATCTGACAATACACCATTGCTAGCCGCAGTCACAACATCTGCTGAACTAGGTATTATCTTTTCCTCTGCGATGGCCAGATTAATCTGCTTTGCCAATTCCTGTGCTGTTACCAGGTCAGCCTGAGCCCTTGCGGTAGCGGTCTGGTTTCCGAACTGCCCAATAGCCAGGACCGAAATGATTCCCAGAATTGCAATTACAACCACCAGCTCGACCAATGAAAAACCTGCATTTCCCTTAATAATTCCTTTTGAATTATTTACCATATCTGTATCCTCCTTGTTTTTATATACTTTATATGTATATTTTTTTTTCGTGCCTTTGTCCAATTCGTGTTCACCCCCTTTCAAAAAGTTTCTTAGCTGCCTATCATTCCAGGCATCTTAATTATAGGCACAACAACTGAAAGCACAACAAATCCTACTACTACAGCCATAAAAATCAGAATTGCAGGTTCAAGCAGCGTAATAGCCTGTGAAACTGCGGCATCAACTTCATCCTCACAAAAATCAGCAGTCTTCTCAAGCATCTTGTCAAGTGCTCCCGATTCTTCCCCAATGCTTATCATCTGTGACACCATAATGGGAAATAGTTTCATTTCAGCCACTGGACCAGCCAGTCCCCCTCCTTTTGTAACCTTCTGCTGAACATTCCTCAGTCCACGCTGGGCAATAATATTGTCAACAACCTTCTCAGCCACCTCCAGGGTCTTTATGAGAGATACTCCTGACCCCAGCATTGTGGAAGACAGCCTTGTAAACCGCGCTGCCAGAACCTTCCTTACAAGTCCGGATACTACAGGAATTTCTAGAATCAGTCTGTCAAAATACTCCTTCCCCTTTGGTGTTCTCTTAAAATACAACAGTCCGACCACCAGTCCTATAAGCGCAATTAAAACCATATACCAGTAGTTCTTCATAAAATTCCCCATATCGAGAAGAAACTGTGTAGTGACAGGAAGCTGCACTCCAAACCCTTCAAATATCTCGCCGAATTGAGGTACAACAAATGTCAGCAGCACTCCAACTGCAACCAGGCAAAGAGACATCATAAAGGATGGATATGTAAGCGCGCTCTTTATCTTCTGGTTAAGCTTGAATTCCTTTTCAAGGTTAGTGGCCATTTTCTCAAGTGAATTATCAAGTGTTCCACTGATTTCTCCGGCTTCAATCATGTTTATGAAAAGCGATGAGAACACGTCCTTGTGCTGGCGCATTGCATCCGAAAGAAGAACACCCTTTTGTATATTTTCAAACACCTTGTCCAGAACTTCGGCAAGCTTTTTGCTTTCTGTCTGCTTACGCAGTATATCAAGGCACTTTACCATGGGTACACCGGCTCTGAGGATTGTGGAAAACTGTCTTGCAAAAACAGCCATGTCCTTAAGCTTTACTCTCTCCCCGAAACTGAATTCCACGGCACCAGCTTTCTTTTTACCCTTGTGCAGAGTTAACTGTACCGGATAGTACCCCTTCTTCTTGAGCATTACATATACGTCATTGGAACTATCTGCTTCATGGTAACCCTTGATTACATGTCCCGTTGAATTTTTAGCTACATAAGTGAATACCTGCATGGCTCTCCCTCTCTAATAATTGTTTTTATTCTGTACTGCCCTTGTTACATACTCACTGTCCGAAGAGTATACCAGCGCGTTCTCCTGGCTTATTATCCCTTTCCTGCACAGCTCAATGAGCTGGTTGTCCAGGGTTATCATTCCTTCCTTCCGATTGGTCTGTATTATCGAATATATCTGATGCGTTTTGCTTTCCCTTATCAGGTTCCGCACCGCCGAGTTTGCAGTCATCACTTCAAATGCAGCTACCCTACCCTTTCTATCAACCCTGGGCAGGAGTATCTGGGATAGTATGCCCGTCAGAATGGTTGACAGTTGTACCCTGATTTGCTGCTGCTGGTACGGAGGAAAAACGTCTATTATCCTGTCGATTGTTTTTGCAGCTCCTATGGTGTGGAGTGTGGAAAGAACCAGGTGTCCGGTTTCGGCCGCCGTAAGCGCAATTGAAATTGTCTCAAGGTCCCTCATCTCTCCAATCAAAATGACATCAGGGTCTTCCCTTAGTGCTGCCCTGAGGGCATTTGCATAGGACTTTGAATCGGTTCCTATTTCCCGCTGATTTATGATGGATTTATTATGCTTATGAAGATATTCAATCGGGTCTTCCAGGGTTATTATGTGGCAGTTCCTCTGCTTATTAATCAACGAAATTATTGATGCCAGCGTTGTAGACTTTCCGCTTCCAGTAGGGCCAGTCACCAGGAACAGGCCTCTTGTTTTTTTGGCAATTTCCTTTACAACACCGGGGAGTCCAAGTTCTTCCACATCAGGCACTTCGGTATTCACATGCCTTACTGCAACAGCATATGACCCTCTTTGTTTGAAAACATTCAGTCTGAACCTTCCTACTCTTGATTTGGATATACATAAATCAATTTCTCCGCTGCTGTTAAGTTCTTCAATCTGTTCAGTAGTAAGTAATTCTTCAATGAAGGCATTAATATCATTAGGATAGAGTATCTTCTCCCCGTGGTTAACCAGATTACCGTCAATTCTGATAATTGGGGAAACCCCCACGGTCAGATGAAGGTCGGATGCATCATTTTGTGTCATTTCATAAAGCAGATTATCAATGTTATACTCCATCCGGTTTCATCTCCTACGTGTGTTTTAATCGTTTGAGTAAGCTACCCTCAGCAGTTCACTTATTGTGGTTTTCCCATCCAGAACCATCCTCAGACAGTTCATTTTAAGGGACTTCATACCTTCGTCTTCTGCAGCTTCCCTCAGGATATCGCTGGTAGCGCGCTCATTTATGAGCTTTCTGATTCTGGGCGTAATAATCATAATCTCGTATACTCCAAGCCTGCCTCTATACCCAGTGTGGCTGCAGTACGAGCACCCCTTGCCTTTTGCCAGTTTAATGGACGATACATCCTTAAGTCCGAAATCTTCTATCAGCACTTTCAAATCATTTTCATCGGGCTCACACTCTTCACCGCACTTTACGCACACCCTTCTTACCAGTCTCTGAGCTATTATTCCCTGCAGGGAATTGCCCAGAAGGTAAGGCTCGATACCCATATCTCCCAGTCTTGAGATAGAACTTGGCGCATCGTTTGTATGCAGTGTGCTTAACACAAGATGGCCGGTTATTGCAGCACTTGTAGCTATGCTTGCCGTTTCCGCGTCCCTGATTTCACCCACCATTATTATATCGGGGTCCTGTCTTAAAATTGAACGCAGAGAAGAAGCAAAAGACAGCCCCGCCTTTGTATTGACCTGAACCTGGTTTACCCCCTCAATCTTGGCTTCCACCGGGTCTTCAACAGTTACAATGTTCACGTCGGCTTTATTCAAATCTTTAAGAGCTGCATAAAGGGTGGTTGATTTACCGCTTCCGGTGGGTCCGGTAACTAAGATAATACCGTAGGGATTATGTAAAATTCCTTCGAACTTTTCCAGATCGTCCGAATGCAGGCCCAATTGTGTCTTATCTTTTACAAAAGATGTTTTGCTGGTTATCCTCACAACCGTTTTCTCACCGTTGATTGTCGGGAGAACCGACAGTCTCAGGTCATAAGCGCCGCCATCAACATTCATGGTCATACGTCCGTCCTGAGGCAGCCTCTTTTCGGCAATATCCATATTCCCTGTGATTTTTATTCTGGTTACTATTGCAGGATGCAGCTCCACATCGTACTTCATTATTTCCTGAAGCTGGCCGTCTATTCTGTACCTCACCTTGAGATACTTTTCCTGAGGTTCGATATGAATATCGCTGGCCCTTGCCTTTATGGCCTGCTCAAAAATGTTGTTTACAAGCTTGACTATAGGAGCACTGTTTACAAGGTCTTCGATATTGTCCTTGTCCTTGCCGTCCATTGCAATTTCTTTCTTGAACTGTTCAGCAACTGCAACAGCCTCCTGGCTGGAGTAATATTTGCTGATAGCTTTCTTAATATCATCGGATGAAGCAATATTGGGAATGACCTCAAGTCCAGAGTATATTTTGACATCATCTATTGCAAAGATATTGAGAGGGTCACTCATGGCAACCACGAGCTTGTTGTCCATAAATTTAACCGGTATAAGTTCATGCCTTTTTGCCAGATGTTCAGGCACCTTTCTTAATGCCTCGGGCTCCAAATCATACCTGTCCAGGTTTATATGGGGTATACCTAACTGAAATTCAAGTACCTGGATAATATCATCCTGAGTTATGTACCCTTTTTCTTTTAATACCTCTCCTAGCTTCTTTCCAGATTTCTTCTGAAATTCGACAGCTTCATTCAGCTGTTCCTCAGTTATCATTCCTGCTTCCAGAAGCAACCTTCCGAAGTTTTTTCTGTTGGATTTGTTCATGGTCAGACCTCCGACTCGGCAAATACCGTAAGTATGATTTTGTGAATTGAATTCTCTGGTTCATTTCAATAATGAAGAAAACCGTATTATTAGTTTTCTCCTTTCAGTACTTTCCTGACTATATCCAGTGCCTTGTCTTTTTCAAAAGGTTTGCTGATAAAATCCTGCGCACCAATTTTAACTGCCTCAACCACCTTCTCCTTCTGGTCGGCAGCCGAGCACATAATTATCTTTATCCAGGGCTGCTTTCTGAGAATCTCTTCTGCTGCGGTAATTCCATCCATTTCAGGCATGGTAATGTCCATAGTAATTACGGTTGGTTCAAGCTTTTCGGCCATCTTTACAGCTTCTTTTCCGCTTTCAGCCTCACCTACAACTTCATACCCTGCTTCTTCAAGAATCTTTCTGATAATGTTCCTCATAAACCTGGCATCATCAACAACCATAAAGGTGGGACTTTCTTTAGCCTTTTTCTCGGACTCAATTTTCTTCCTCTCTGCTTCCTCCTTAAACTTTTCCTCTTTCTCTTGGAGCAGTTTCTTTTCCTTTAAAAGACTTTCTTCCCTGGACTTGCGCTCCTGTTCGTTGCGGAGCCTCTCCTGCTCCTCTTTTTCAGCTTTGAGCCTGGCTTCCATTTCCAATCTGGCATGCTCTTCAGCTTCAGCACGAAGACGGGCCTCATGTTCAGCACCCATCCTGTATTCTTCCTCGTGGTTAGATTCGATTCCCTTGAGGACTTTTCCTTCTTCTATATATTTATCTTTTTCTACTGAGTTACGCTCTTCTTCTTCCCTCAATACCCTTTCGGCTTCAAGCCGCTTTTCTTCTTCTTTACGCTCTTCTTCCTGAAGTTTCTGTTCTTCTTCCTGCTTGAGCTTCTGTTCCTCTTCTTCTTGGCGCAGACGCTCTTCTTCCTCTATACGTAAACGCTCTTCCTCCTGAAGCCTGCGTTCTTCCTCTTCCTTGAGCCTCAGCTCTTCCTCTTCTCTACTCTTATTCTCTTCTGCTTCTATAAGCTTCTTTTCCTCTTCCTCCATTCGCAAACGCTCTTGTTCTTCCTGGAATTTACGCTCTTCTTCCTCTTTTCGTATGCGTTCTTCCTCTTCCTGACGCTTGCGTTCCTCTTCCTCTTGTTTAAGCCTTAATTCTTCTTCTTGGTGCTTGCGCTCTTCTTCCTCTTTGAGTTTCTCCTCTTCCGCACGTAGACGCTCTTCTTCTACCTGTCGCTTACGCTCTTCCTCTTCAATACGTAAACGTTCCTCTTCTTCGTGGCGCAGACGCTCTTCTTCCTCCATACGTAAACGCTCTTCTTCCTGAAGCCTGCGTTCTTCCTCTTCCTTGAGTCTCAGCTCTTCCTCTTCTCTACGCTTATTCTCTTCTGCTTCTTTAAGCCTTTTTTCCTCTTCCTGAAGCCTGAGTTCTTCTTCTCCTATAAGCAGCGAAGCTTCCTGATGTGAATCCTGCTCATTTTTCTGCTTCCCTTGACTATCTGCCCATATAGGGCGTATTTCCAGGGTCTCTATGTATTCCGGCTCATTAGTATTGGAATCCAGTTTGTTCCGCGCCTGCAAACCATCTCTTTTAATAAGTTCCTTTATCTCCTTTTGGGGCTGCGGGCTCTTACCTTTCTTTGATTTGCTCTTTAACTTTTTTACAACTACAAAAGCTACTGCTCCAATAATTATTAAATCAACAATTATAAAAATCACTTCACCTGTATTCATCTTAACCCCTTCTTTGGTAGAAATTATTTTATTTAAACTACTATTCGTGCTTAATTTTCTTGGAATTATTTGTGAGTTGCATCTTATGATTCAAATATAATTATTTTTTTCTGCAGCAGAAAAAAATCTATATATAAATTCTATCATGACGACAGATAAATTGCAATTATACTATATAGTTCTAAAATTCTATTTTTATATAAAAAGTCCTGCAAAAATGTATAAATTATTTGTATTTTTATCCATTAAATGCAAATTAAAAAAGAGATGTGGAATTTAATTCCAATCTCTTTCAGATATGGTGCGAGAGATGGGACTTGAACCCATACGCCATAAGACACACGCCCCTCAAACGTGCCTGTCTGCCAGTTCCAGCACTCTCGCATGACGGTACTTATAATTAGAACATAAATTTCTGCACGGGTAAACAGCAGTTTATCCTGTTTTCATGCTTAAATATATTAACATATCTTTCTGTCCAAATCAATATTCATATTTATGTTTTTTCCGAATAATTATTTCCTTTTATAAAAACCTTACTTTCATTGACAAACAAGCTTTTTGGACAGTATAATTAACTTATAATTCTAGTCTTGGCAGTTATAAATATTACTACTTGGACTACCCTGATTTTGACTTAATATTTTCTCTCAAGGGAGTGAAGACTGGTGAAAGACATAATTGTAGATGAATTCCAATACACAGTACAGGAGCTGCTGGTGCGAAACAAGAGCCTTATAGACTCAATAACCAAATTCCAGGACTCCAACGCAAGAATAAACAGGTCAATTATCAAGTCTGTAACCCAATGCGGTTGTATGAAAATAAACGCAAAGAAACAGGCTTTTCCTGAAGACGGTACATTTGAAGAAATTCGTGACGCAATGAAGTCTCACGTTGAGGGTAATCTTTGCAGCAGCTGCAGAGATATTATTGAAAAGGATGTAGGAAGAAACCTGTTTTATCTGGCTTCTATTTGCAACACCCTTGATTTGAACCTTTACGATATAATCATCAAAGAACTGGAAAGAACCAAGATGCTGGGGAAATACAATTTAAGATAAAAGCGGGAAATCAATCCCCGCTTTTTTTAATTTCAATGAATTTTACCGCCTTCTTCATCCTCAGAATACACTCTTCCCTTCCCAGTATTTCCATCACCTCAAATAATCCCGGCGAAACTGTTCTTCCTGTAAGTGCCAGCCTTGTAGGGTGGATAATCTGTGCCGCTTTTATTCCCAGCCGTTCGGCATATTGCCGGTAAAAAGCCTCAATATTTTCCTGGTCAAAGGAAGTTAATTGGTTCAACTGCTCAATAATCTCTCCAAACAGCTTTGTCAATCCTTCCATGCCAAAATACTTTTCTACACCTTTAGGGTCGTAATTAATTGTTTCATCAAAGAAATATCCGGAACCTTCAGCCAACTCTGCCAGCGTCCAGACTTTCTCTCTGACAAGCGCTATTACTGATTTCAGCTTATCAACGCTGCATCTGCCTGTATCAATTCCTGCTGCTTCGAAAAACGGCTTAGAAAGGCTGACTATGTAATCAAGATCCAGAGTCTTTAGGTAATGCCCGTTAATCCAGGTAAGCTTCTTCACATCATATACTGCAGCGTTCTTTGATACCCGTTCCAGCGAAAACTGTCCGGAAGCTGTGCTAAGGTCAAATATCTCGGTTTGGTTTTCTGCGGACCAGCCAAGGAGACATAGGTAGTTTACTATTGCTTCAGGCAGGAAACCCTGCTCCCTGAACTCTTCCACTGAAGTTGCCCCGTGCCTTTTGCTCAGCTTGCTCCTGTCAGGTGCCAGTATCATAGGAACATGGGCAAACTTTGGAAGTTCATACCCAAGAGCCTGGTAAATTACAGCCTGTTTTGGAGTATTTGATAAATGTTCTTCAGCCCTGATAACATGACTGATTTTCATTGCACTATCGTCAACCACACATGCAAAATTATATGTTGGAGTACCGTTTGACTTCATGATTATGATATCATCAAGAATGGAATTATCAAACACAACCATCCCTCTGACAATATCTTCTATTACGGTTTTTCCTTCCTTAGGACTTACTATTCTTACTACCGGCTTTCTTCCTTCTTTCAGAAACGCCTCTTTATCTTTACCGCCAAGTGTACTGCATCTTCCATCATATCCGGCCGTGTTGCCGTTCTGAGGGCCTCTTTTTCTCCGTTCTTCCAGCTCTTCAGGGGTACAGAAACAATAATATGCCTTGTTTTCCTCAATCAGCCTTTTTGCTTCCTTTTCGTAGGCTTCCAGCCTCTCTGACTGCTGGTAGGGCCCATATTCCCCTTCCTTGCCTGGTCCCTCGTCCCAGTCAAGCCCAAGCCATTTGAGACTGCTGATTATCTGTTCAACCGAGTCGCCCTTCAACCTCTGAAAGTCGGTATCTTCTATCCTTAATATCAGTTTGCCCCCTGACCTCTTTGCAAACAGCCAGTTAAACAGGCATGTTCTCGCCCCGCCGATATGCAGATACCCTGTTGGGCTGGGTGCAAACCTTACTCTAATCTGGCGCATATCAGTCTCCTCTCAATATAATTCGGATAAAATTGGCAAGTATTTTTGAATAAGCAGCGGACATAATATTACTATTCAAGCCAACCTATTTACGCTTCGCCGTCCCTGGGTTGACTTGTTACCCGGCTGCTTTATGCAGCCGGGCTTTTGTTTAAGATATTCACTAAACACTCTCACAGTCTACCGGCATCAAACCGGGAATGTTATGATAGTTT